>JANYDZ010000378.1 GCA_025363375.1 Hyphomicrobiales bacterium | reverse complement strand
GGCTGGCGGCGGCGCAGGCGGCGCTGGGAAAAAAGGCGGCGAGCACGGCGTGAGGCAATCCGGGGAAGAACCGTGCCGCGCCCCGCTCAGCCCCTGAAGAACTGCCACAGCAATGTCACGATGCACGCCAGTATCGCCAGCGCCGTGCCGCCAGCGCCGATGACGCGCGCCGCCGTATTCATCTTGTCGATGCGCAATCCGAAGGGATGCACGATCCGCGAAATCGTCAGCACCGCGCCAAGCGCGTGCAGATACGCCGTCGTCGCGCCGTTCAACTCCACCATCAGGATCAGCAGCAGCGCCAGCGGCGCATTCTCGACGAAATTCATGTGGCGGCGGTTGGCTAACATCAACGCGTCGTTCTCGCCAATGCCAAGCGAGATTCCGGTCTGGCCGCGTAGCCTGCCGACCATTGCAAACAACACGAAGTAGATCGCGCCAAGCAGCGCCGCGTAGAGGCTGGTGACGAGTACAAGCATGGAATTCCCCTGATCAAGACCGCGCAAGACGCTGGATCTCGACTTTGCGCCATTCTGATACGCCCGTCGAGACCCGCCGGTAACCCATCATCAAGCCTAAGGCGCGATAACCATGTTTGACGTTTCGCCCGCTCCAGCTGGTCATGGAAACCGCTCGACGGGCGAGCTGGATTGTTCGGACGGGACCTTTTGCTCCGCGTCCGCAGTTGCGTGGGTCGCGTATGAGTCGGTCGCGTTTGGGTTGGGCGTTCAGCGTAATGGCGCCGTGGTGCTGGGGGATGGGCCTGCTCGTCTCCTTCACCGCGGCTGCCGGGCACAACGTCGACAACGGGGCTTCGCTGGCCCGTTTGCCGTCGCGCAACGCGGCAATACCGGCGGATCTGATGGCTCCGACGCCGGATGAAGCCGCCTTTTCCGCGCGCCGTATGCCGGATTCGATCGGCGGCGCGCGCGTGTATCTTGCCGCGCGGATTGTCGGCGAGCGCGAGGATTTGCGCGGCGTTTCGGATGAAATCGAACCGCGCGGCGATCTCAAGCGAAACGCCGGTGTTTTTCCGTCCGCCGACCAAAGCAGGAAGGGCGATCCCGCGGTGGGGCTGCGTCCGACTTTCGACGCGAAATGGCGCCTTAATAATAGGCGCGCCGCAGTTGGCTTCAACGAACTGCTGTTTGGCGCCCACGATTATCTGGCATTTTCCTTTCCGGCGTCCCCGACCGACGCACAGGAGGACGCCCTGATCGCTTCGCCCGACGACGGCGCGACGCCGGCCGTCCCGCGCTCTCTGGCGCTGTCCTCGGCGACGCCCGCTTCCGGCATCGAGAGTCCGGTTGAAATTGTCGAGACCGCCAGCGTCCGTGGCAATACCCCTTCCGTTGCCGCGCCGCCCAGAGCGACGGTCGCGACGCTAGCCGCGCGCCTCGCCAGTCAGCCCGACTACGCCGCGCTGATCGATCGAAACCAGGCGAAAGTCGAAATGCGCTGCCTTGCGGAGGCCATCTATTTCGAAGCGCGCAGCGAGTCCGAGGAAGGCCAGGCGGCGGTGGCGCAGGTTGTGCTCAACCGGGTGAAGAGCGGCCTTTATCCGGCCAGCGTCTGCGGCGTCGTCTACCAGAACCGCAATCATTATCTGGGTTGCCAGTTTTCCTTTGCTTGCGAAGGCAAATCCCTGCGCGTCGCCGAGCCTGCGCCCTGGCGCGTCGCCGAGCGCATTGCCGAACAGGTTTTACAGGGAAAAACCTATCTGAGCGACGTCGGCGCGGCGACCCACTATCATGCCGAATACGCGCGTCCGTCCTGGGCGCGCGCGCTGAAAAAGACCGACAAGATAGGCGCCCATATCTTCTACGCGCTGCGCCCGGGGCAGACGTAGGACGTGTCGCTCGCCGCCGACAATTATTGTGACTCCCCCTAGCCTTATGCTCTCACAGAGTATATGTAGGGTTCGCGACTATCCCTGAGATTGTCCAAATTCGCCGGAGGGCGGTTTTTTTAGGGCCTTCTTATACTCAATAAGAGCATAAGATTGCAGGAGGATGCCATGCAGGTTCAGGCCTCGGTTTTTTCGCGCAACAGCGCGGCCATCGCGCTGCTCTCGGGCGCCGCGCTGCGTCACGGGATTGCGCCCATGCCCGATCTCGCCTGGACGCCGCAGGTGGAACGCGAGACCGCGCACCTTTACGAGAAGATCAAGGCGGTCATGCCGCCGGTCGAATGGCCCTTTCACGCGCCCTATGTGAAAGCCATCAACGATCTCAAGCGCGAGCGCAACGCCGTCATCCTCGCGCACAATTACCAGACGCCGGAAATTTACAATTGCGTCGCGGACGTCGTCGGCGATTCCCTGCAACTCGCCAAGCTGGCCGAGCGCTCGAAAGCCGATATCATCGTGCAGGGCGGCGTGCATTTCATGGCGGAAACATCGAAGCTGCTGAACCCCGGCAAAACCGTTCTGATCCCCGATTCGAAGGCCGGCTGCTCGCTCGCCGCCTCCATCACAGGCGCCGATGTGCGCCTGCTGCGCGCCCGCTATCCCGGCGTTCCCGTGGTCGCCTATGTCAACACCTCCGCCGAGGTGAAGGCCGAGGTCGACATCTGCTGCACGTCTTCAAACGCTTTGAAGATCGTCGAAAGCTTTGGCGCGGAGCGCGTGATTTTTCTGCCCGACCAGTACCTCGCCAGCAACGTCCAGGCGCAGACCAAGGTCAGGATTATCGCCTGGCACGGCGCCTGCGAGGTGCATGAGCGCTTTACCGCCGCCGAACTCGCGCGCTACCGCCTCGACGATCCCTCGATCACCATTATCGCCCACCCCGAATGCACGCCCGAAGTCGTCGGCGTCAGCGATTTTTCGGGCTCCACCGCCGCGATGATCGACTACGTCAAGACGAAGAAGCCCAGGCGCGTCGTGCTGGTGACGGAATGTTCCATGGCCGACAACGTCCAGGCGGAGACCGGCGGCGTCACCGAATTCGTCAAGCCCTGCAACCTGTGTCCGCACATGAAGCGCATCACCCTGCCGAAAATTCTCGACAGCCTCGTCTATATGCGCGAGGAGGTCGTTATTGATCCGGCGCTGGCGGTCCGCGCGCGCGCGAGCGTTCAGCAGATGATCGATCTGGGATGATCCCGGCGGACAATTCTCCGATCAATTCTCCGCTCAATTCTCCGATCAATTCTCCGATCAATTCTCCATGAGCGGCGCGTAAATCTTTGCCCGCGCCCTTGCCCGGCAGACCCAAAACCGCCATGTTCCCAAGCGAGTCAGGGCTTGCGTCGCGCCGGAATTCGGCTGCGCCTGCCAGGATCAGAAAGATGGGACACGTGTCGCCAAAAGTACGAATTAAACCGGCTCTTCGCGCCGCCGCCGTTTTCATGCTGGCCCTGACCGTGAGCGCGGGCGCGGCCCAGGAACGCAAGAAAGGCGTCGTCGTTTCGGATCCCTTCGAGGTCACGCCGAGCCCGGCCGGCAATTACCTCTCCGCCTTGATCGCCGGCGCCGACCGCGACACCCATGCCGCGGCGACCTACGCGCGCGAAGCGCTGCGTTTTGACCGGCGCAATCGTGAGTTGCTGGAGCGCGCCTTTATCGCCTCGCTGTCCAACGGCGATATGCGGGAGGCCTTTACGCTGGGCGACCGGCTGGTCAAGGTGGATCCCAAAAATGGTCTTTTGCATCTCGCGCTCGGCGTGCGCGCGTTCAAGGCCAAGCAATATGGCGCCGCCCGCGCGGAAATCGCCAAGGGCGGGGGCGGGCGCCAGCGCGACCTGACCGTCAGCCTGCTCACCGGCTGGTCCTACGCGGGCGCGGGCGATTTCCGCCGCGCCCTGGAATCGCTGGACAAACTCAAGGACGAACGCTTCGCCGGGTTCCGCGACTATCACATGGGGTTGATCGCCGATCTCGCCGGCAACATTCCGGAAGCGACAAAGCGCTTCAAGGCCGCCTACGAGGCGGAGAAGACGGGGCTGCGCGTTATCGACACCTATGCGCGTTTTCTGTCGCGGCGGGGCGAGCGCGAGGAAGCGAAATCCGTCTATCAGTCTTTCGATCAGCTTGCGCCGCGCCATCCCGTGGTCATTGCCGCGCTCGGGGATCTTGCGGCGGGCAAGACGCTGGAAACGAACGTTCCCAACGCGATGGCGGGCGCCGGCGAGGTGCTTTACCAGCTCGGCGCCGTCGGCAGTTCGCAGAACGATTCCTTCGCCGGCATGATCTATCTGCGCATGGGGCTTCACCTCGCGCCGGACAACGCGCTCGCCATCATCACGCTCGCCGACATCTACGAACGGCTGAAACAATATACGCGCGCCATTGATGTTTACGAGACCGTGCCGCTGCGCTCGCCGCTTCGCGGCAACGCCGACATCCAGACCGGCCTCATTCTTGAGGCCATGGAAAAGTCCGATCTGGCGCTGAAGCATCTGCAGGGCATTGTCGCCTCCACGCCGACCGATATCGAAGCGTTGACCGCGCTTGGAAATCTGCAGCGCGCCCGCAAGGAATTCGCCGAGGCCGCCGACACCTATACAAAGGTGATCAACGCGATCGAGAAGCCCGCGCGCGGCGATTGGTCGAGCTTCTATTTCCGCGCCATCGCCTACGAACGCTCGAAGCAATGGCCCAGGGCGGAAGCTGATTTCAAGAAGGCTCTGGAGCTTTATCCGGACCAGCCGATGGCGCTCAATTATCTCGGCTATTCGTGGGTCGATCAGGGCCTCAATCTGGAGGAGAGCTTCAAGCTGCTCCACCGCGCGGTGGAACTGCGCCCCAACGATGGCTATGTCATCGACAGCCTGGGCTGGGCGCACTATCGCCTTGGCCGCTACGACGAGGCCTTGCGCGAGCTTGAAAAAGCCATCGAGTTAAAGCCGGGCGATCCCGTCATCAACGACCATCTGGGCGATGTCTACTGGCGCGTCGGCCGCAAGCTTGAAGCGTCGTTTCAATGGAATCACGCGCGCGATCTCAAGCCTGAGCCGGACGACCTCGTCAACATCCTCAAGAAGATCGAACATGGCATGGAAGACGCGCCAAAACCGGCCGCCGCCGACGCCGCGCCGTTGAAGAGCGGCGGCTGACCGCCGCCGGGGCTGACCATGTATCTGCCGGCGCATTTCCGTCAGGACGATCCCGCCGCGCTTCGCGCGCTGATCCGCGCGCATCCCCTGGGAATGTTGGCGCGCTTTGGCGCCGGGGGCCTCAGCGCCGATCCCTTGCCGTTTCTGCATGACGACGCGCCCGCGCCGCACGGCGTGTTGCGCGCCCATGTGGCGCGCGCCAATCCGCTTTGGCGCGAGCTTGACGGCGGCGAAGTCATGGTGATTTTTCAAGATCCGGGTTCCTACGTGACGCCCGCCTGGTATCCGACAAAAGACGAAACCGGAAAAGTCGTGCCGACCTGGAACTATGTCTGCGTTCAGGCCTGGGGCGTCGCGCGCGCCATCGAGGATCGCGCGTGGTTGCGGGCTTTTGTTGAAAGGCTCACCAATATTCATGAAAGCGGCCGCGCCGCGCCCTGGCGCGTGGACGACGCGCCCGCCGATTACATCGAGCGGATGCTCGGCGCGATTGTCGGAATTGAAATTCCGGTCGCGCGCATGCAAGGCAAATGGAAGGCGAGCCAGAACCGCGGCGCCGCCGAACGCCAGGGCGTTGTCGAAGGATTGCGCGCGCGGGGCGACGAAACATCGCTGCGCATGGCGGGCCTTGTCGAAGCGTCGCGCAAACCATGAGCGCGCCCGTGTTGGTCGAGCGCGCGCCCGCCAAAATAAATCTCACGCTGCACATCCTTGGCCGCCGCGCCGATGGCTTGCACGAGCTCGAAAGCCTGGTCGCTTTCGCCGGCTGCGGCGATACTTTGACTTTGTCGCCGGGCGCGATGCTGTCGCTGACAATCGACGGCCCCACGGCTCAGGCAGCGGGCGGGGGCGACGACAACCTCGTGCTGCGCGCGGCGCGCGAGGCGGCCGCGCGCGTCGAGGGGCTTGCGCCTGGCGCGTTTCATCTGGCCAAACGCCTGCCCGTGGCCGCGGGCATTGGCGGCGGCTCGGCGGACGCCGCGGCGGCATTGCGTCTGCTGGCGCGCGCCAACGGTCTGCCGCTCGACGACGCGCGCCTGTTCGCGGCCGCCCGCGCCGTCGGCGCCGATGTGCCGGTCTGTCTCGCCGCGCGCGCCCGTAAAATGTCGGGCGCCGGCGAAGTGTTGGGACCGGCGCTGAAACTGCCGCCGCTGTTCGCCGTGCTCGTCAATCCCGGTGTTGGACTTGCGACAAAGGATGTTTTCGCGCGGCTGGGCCTCAAGCCGGGCGAGAGCAGCGGCTTCGGCAAGCATCCGCCCGTTGTGGATGGGATGAGCTTCGACGCCCTGCTGTCGCAGCTGAAAAAATCCAGCAACGATCTTGAGGATACCGCTGGCGTTCTGGCCCCAGTCGTTGTGCATGTGCTCGCCGCGATCGGCGCGGCGCGCGGCTGCCAACTCGCGCGCATGTCGGGCTCGGGCGCGACCTGCTACGGCCTGTTCGAGACCTGCCGCGCCGCGGCGACGGCGGCGAAAGTCATCCGTCGTGATCACGCGAATTGGTGGGTGAAGGCGAGCGTTTTGCGGTGACTACGCCGCCTGCGTCAGCGCTTGCGCCAACTCGCGCGGCGCGTCCACCATCACGTCGTGCCCGGAGGCGATCGACTGCGTTTGCCAGCCGGGGCGGCGGGCGCATTTTTCCATATGCGCGTCGAAGGGCGCGCTGGGATAGAGTCCGGCCCGGATATAGCTCTTTTTCGCTATTTTTTCGCGCGCGCCAGATAATTTCATGACGCCGGTCCAAACGCCGTTGGGATGCGGCGTCGTCAGGCTGTCGATCCAGACGACGTCGTCCGGCGTCATCACCTTGAAGTATGCGGCGGGCGGCGAGGCGCGGGAAACATCGCCGCGCGCGATCGCCGCGCGAATATCGGCCTGCACGGCTGGCGTGATGAGATCGAGCGGGGTTTCGCCGTCTTCGGGCACAAAGGCGTCGAGAAAGACGATCGACGAGATTTTATCGCCAACCGCCTCGGCGACAAGCGAGATGGGCATGCCTGCGTAGGAATGGCCGACGAGGCAGATGTTTTCGAGCCGTTCCCAGCGCACGAGGTTGACGATGTCGTCCACATGGGTTTGCAGATTGATCGCCGGCGACATCAGGTGCGACTTGTCGGCGAGGCCCGACAGGGTCGGCGTGAAGACGCGATGGCCTTGCGCGGCCAGAATGTCGCTGACGCGCCGCCAGCACCAGCCGCCGTGCCAGGCTCCGTGAACGAGAACGAAAGTATGCCTGCCGTCTGTCAAGGGCGCCTCCTGCGGGAGCCCATCAAACACGGCGCGCGGCGGCTGTCACGCGCCGCGCGCGCTTGCTAAACCGAAACCTGCGCGCCGATTTCAACGACGCGGCCGGTGGGAATGTGAAAATAGACGCTGGCGTCGCTGGCGTTGCGCGACATCAGGATGAAGAGATTGTCCTGCCAGCGCGGCATCTCGCTTGCCGCCGCCGCGCGGATCGCGCGGCGCGACAGGAAGAACGAGGTCGACATGATGTCGAACTTCCAGCCCATCTTGCGGCAGGAAATCAACGCTTTCGGCACGTTGGGTTCTTCCATGTAGCCAAACCGCAGAGTGATCCGCGAGAAGTGTTCGCTGATCGGCTCCATGACGATCCGTTCCCGCTCAGCCACGCGCGGCGCGTTGCAGGAAACAATTGTCAGCATCACATTCTTCTCGTGCAGAACCTTGTAATGCTTGAGCGAATGCAGCAGCGCGCCCGGCGTTGTCAGCGGGTCGCTTGTCAGAAAAACGGCGGAACCCGCGACAAGGTGCGGCGGCTTCTTTTCCAGCGATCCCACGAGTTCGAGCAACGGCACGTCGTTGCGACGCGTCTTGTAGAACAGAATCCGCGTGCCGCGCGTCCAGGTCCACATGGCGATCATGAAGCCCGCCGCGATCAGGAGCGGCACGAAGCCGCCCTCGAAAATCTTCACCGAATTGGCGCCGAAGAACACGAGGTCGATTACCAGGAAAGGCGCGATCAACGCCGCCGCGGTCCATTTCGACCATCCCCAATGTTTCCAGACGACGACGAAGGCGAGGCACGCCGTCACCACCATCGTGCCGGTCACGGCAATGCCATAGGCCGTCGCCAATTTGTCGGAGGAGCCGAACAGCGCGACGATCAGCAGCACGCCGATCAGCAGCAGAAGATTGATCTGCGGCATATAAATCTGCCCTTCCTCGGATTCCGATGTGTGGCGGATGTCGAGGCGCGGCATCAGTTTCAACTGAATCGCCTGGCTCGCCAGCGAGAAGGCGCCGGTGATGACGGCCTGGCTGGCGATGACGGTCGCGACCGTCGCCAGAATGACGACGGGCACCAGCGCCCAGTCCGGATAGAGCCGGAAAAACGGATTCTCAAGCGCCTTCGGATCCGCAAGCAACAGGGCGCCCTGGCCGAAATAATTGATCACGAGAGCGGGAAAGACCATCGCAATCCAGGCGATCTGGATGGGGCGGCGGCCAAAATGGCCAAGATCGGCATAGAGCGCTTCCGCGCCTGTTACGGCGAGAAACACCGCGCCCAGCGCTATGACGCCGGTTGCTCCGTGGCCCGCGAGGAACCCTATGGCGTGATGCGGGCTCAGCGCCAGAAGGACGGATGGATTGCCGACGATATGGATCGCGCCGCCGATCGCCATGACGGCCATCCAGACGACCATGATCGGGCCGAACCACGCCGCGACGCGCGCGGTCCCGTGCCGTTGCGCGGCAAACAGCCCCAGAATGATCGCCAACGTGATCGGCAGGACAACATGTTCAAAGCGCGGTTCGATCAGTTTCAGGCCCTCCACCGCGGAGAGCACTGAAATCGCCGGCGTGATCATGGCGTCGCCGAAGAACAGCGCCGCGCCGCAGGCGCCGAGCAGGAAGATGCTGCGGGTCGGCTTGCCCATCGCCTGCTGGGCCAGCGCCATCAGCGAGAGCGTGCCGCCTTCGCCGTGATTGTCGGCGCGCAGGAGCACGACCACGTATTTGAGCGTGACGATGATGATGAGCGCCCAAACAATGAGCGACAGGATGCCGAACACGTTGTCCCGCGCAATCGCCTGTTGCGTGCCGCCGGCGGCGGCGACGGCTTCGCGCAGCGCATACAAGGGGCTCGTGCCGATGTCGCCGTAGACGACGCCGATGGAGCCGATCAGCAAGGTCCAGAAGCGCGTTGGCGCGTGACTGGACGCAGTGTCGTTTTGCGAGTGGTCGATTTGTGAGAGGGACGCGCTCGTCGAAGCGACACCGGTTCGGGCTTCAAGCCCGTTGAAACCGGATGTCATTGGTGCTTGCCTCAATAAACCGCGCATGTCGGCGGCCGCGACGCAGGCGTTTAGGCTCATTGTGCAGCGCACACAAGAAACATTTTGCGATGCGACATAATGCCGCAGCGCACATTCAATGTCCGCGGCTGACGCAGAAATCCACCACGTCGAGCAAGGCTTTCTTCCAGGGCGAGGCGGCAAACAGGCCCAGCGCGTCCCGCGCCATGGCGCCATAGTGACGGGCGCGCTCCACCGTGTCTTCAAGCGCCCGGTGTTTGCGCATGGCGGCGAGCGCCGCCTCCAGATCGCCGTCGCGGATCTCGCTTCTCTCCAGCGTGCGGCGCCAGAAGTCGCGCTCGGCCTCCGTGCCGCGCCGGAACGACAGCACCACGGGAAGCGTGATCTTGCCCTCGCGGAAATCATCGCCCACGTTCTTGCCGAGCTTGGCGGCGGAACCGCCGTAATCAAGCGCGTCGTCGATCAGCTGGAAAGCAACCCCGAGATTGGCCCCGTAGGAACGACACGCCGCGATTTCCGCCTTCGAGCGTCCCGCCAGCAGCGGCCCCATTTCGGCGGCGGCGGCGAACAAGGCCGCTGTCTTGGCGCGAATGACCGCAAGATATTCGTCTTCCGTCGTCTCGGTGTCCTTGGCGGCGGAAAGCTGCATCACCTCGCCCTCGGCGATGATGGCGGCGGCGGAGGAGAGCACGTCGAGGCAGGGCAGGGAGCCCACCTCGACCATCATCTTGAAAGCCTGCCCCAGCAGGAAGTCGCCAACCAGCACGCTGGCCTCGTTGCCCCACAAAGTGCGCGCGGCGGCCTTGCCGCGCCGCATGTCGCTCTGATCGACGACATCGTCGTGCAGAAGCGTCGCCGTGTGCATGAATTCCACGGAGGCCGCGAGCTTGATGTGACCCTCGCCGCGATAATCGCACAGCCCCGCGGTCGCCAGCGTCAGCATGGGCCGCAAACGCTTGCCGCCGGAGGAGATCAGATGGTTCGCCACTTCCGGGATCATGGTCACGTCGGATCCGGTGCGCGACAGAATCGTCTGGTTCACGCGCGCCATGTCGCTTGCAACGAGGGCGGAAAGTCCGTCGATGCCGGACTCTTTCGCCTTTTCGTCGAGGGAAACGACTACGCCCACGGTTTGTCCTTTCATGGCATTCCTGCATGGCAACTTAGGGACCGGGCCATGCCGCGGCAAGGCGGCGGGGCGGGCCAAATCGCCGCAAGCTTAATTCGGGCGCTTCGCTCGCCTGCGGTCAAGGACCCCGTCCGCGGCTAAAATATTCCCGCTGCGACGCGTTCATTTCTGTCCAGTCACAATCGGCGCCATCTCGCGGATCGCCTTCTCGCGCGCTTCCATGAGTTGCGGCGTGTCGAAAGCGACTTCAGCCTTGCCGGAATGGACGCGTCTGGCGATCTCGCTTGCGCCCGCGGGGCCATAATCGCCCTGCAGGGTGGCTTTCTCCTTGGCGGCTTTGCCTTCCGCCGACGCCATGTAGCCCGCCAGCAGCAGCGCGGCGTTGGGGTTGGGCGCCCTGGCCATCACGGTGGCTCCAAACTGGCCGAGCACCATGGGTTCGGGCACGGCATAGTCGATCTTCATGCCGGCGCGGTCCCAGACGCGCGCCAGGGAATCGATCTCGCCCACGGCGAGCACGCGTTCGCCGGTCGCGACGATGGATTCGCGCGGCGCGCGGGTCAGTTGAATGTCGGACTTGTCCATGATGTCGCGCGCGAATTTCACCGCGCGTTCCTGCCCCCACGCCATCTGCAGGCCTCCCAGCAGCCGCGGCAACAAGAACAGGCTGGCCACCATCTTGCTCTTGAATTTCGGGTCGAGCAGTCCCGCCCAGTTCGCCGGGATTTCTTCGCGCTTCATCAAATCGCGGTTCCACGCGATCGCGTAAGCCGAGTTGCTGGTGTAGGCCATGCGCCCGTCGTAAACGATGTCTTGTCTGGCGACCCCGAAGGGCGACCAGTCGGGCTTGCCCATGAGATCGCGCTGCATCAGCGGCAGCACGCCGGTCAGCGAACTCCAGAACACGTCGATGGAATGACGGCCGGCGCGCGCCTCCGCGATGGCCTTGGTCGCGATGTCGTTGTCGCCCAGGAATTCGACCTCGATGCCGGGAAACAGCGCGTTGAAGGCGGCGGGAATCCATTCGACCTCGGTGCGTTGCGTGCCCCACACCACGACCTTCTTCTCAGCTTTGGCTTTCTCGTAAAGCGCCAGCGCGGGCGCGGATTTGTGCCATTGCGCGTTGGCGGAAGTTGCGACGCAAAGCGCGAACGACGCTATGAAAAGTCCGGATTTTTTCATGCTCCCCTCCCGGTCGTGGTTGGTTTTCAGGACCGCTCGCGCCGCTCGTTATGGCCGCAGAAACTTCAGCACAAACCGGTCGCTCTCGCCGATCGCGGCGTATCTGGCGCGATCCTTGTCGCCAAGCCGATAGGTCGGCGGCAGCGTCCACAAGCCCTCGGGATAATCCTTCGTGTCTTTGGGATTGGCGTTCGCCTCCCGAGGGGCGCATACAAACCCG
>JANYDZ010000376.1 GCA_025363375.1 Hyphomicrobiales bacterium | reverse complement strand
GAATGACCGAGCATTCGATCTCCGCGGCGCCGCCCTCGACCATGTGGCCGTCGCTGCGCATATGATAGGAGGCGCAATTGAGGATGATGTCGCCTTTGACGAAACCCGCCGCGTGCATGGCGCGCGCAGCGTTCCACCAATCGCGCGAATGGCCGGCGGCGGCGTTTAAAAACAATTGCTGCATGGAGCCGGGACGGGACGCCAGGTAGCCGCCATAAGGCGCCGCGTCGGCGCACAGGCGCGTGCGCTGCGCGTAGCGCGTGACGGGAATGTTCACGAGATCGTTCAGGTGTTTGATCTTCGAGATGTCGACGCCGCGCGTTTGCGCGCGCACCGTCGGCGCGTGCGCCTTCGTCAACGACACGATGGCTTTAAAGTCGCGGAACATGGCGGCTTCACGCGTCTTCCACGGTCGCGTTTCGCTGCGGTCGAAATGATCTGACATTAAAGCTCCCCCCGGAGCGCTGCCGGCCACCGCTAAAATCTTAGGCTCCTATAGAACTGCATCCGGAGCGAAAATCAAGCGCGGCGTTCGGTCGAATGGAACAATTTTTTCGCCGCGCATGTTGCAAATGGACGCGGCAAAACGCGACGTTTCCGTTTCGCGTTTGATCCCACGAACAGGGGTCGCGGGGCTTCCGGCAAAGTTGCCAGGGCGCACGTTCCTTATCGGGGGAGATCGAGAAGTCCCGCCGCGCCGTCTTGCGCGCCAAACATCAATCGGCGGCCGTCGTTGCTCCATGCGAGCGCTGTAACGGCGCCGCCTGCTGTTTCGCCCGTGGAGCGCACGAGGATTTCCGCGTTATCCGTCAGACGACTGATCATCACCCAGCCGTCTTCGTATCCCATCGCGACCACAAGTGTGCTCGGGTGAAACGCCACGCGCGATACGCGCGCGGTCCGCACGCCGCATTCGCGCGGACCTTTTCCCATCGGGCCGTCCTTCGATTCAAACGGCCAGACGATGCAGGCGTCGGCGCCCGACGTCGCGAGCCACTTGCCGTCGTGGGACCAGGAGAAAGACCGCGTTTTTGCCGGGTATCCGGTCATGCGCATGTCCTTTTTGTCGGCGATGCGCCAGCCGTGCAGTGAATTTTCCTGCATGGCTGAAACAGCAAAACGCCCGTCGGGCGATATCTCGACATCAAGATGCGAGCCGCGCCACGCAAGGCCTTCGGGCTCGGCGGCCATGTTGGGAAACCACATGGAGATTCCGTTGTAATGCGCGACCGCGAGACGATAGCCTTTTGGCATAAAACACAGGCCGCGCACGCCTGAAGGCGCTGCGAGTTCCTTCACTTCGCCTTTGGCGTCGCGCGCGCGCACATTCTTGCCCGCCGCCCATGCCGTCGCGCCGTCCCCGCGCAGCGCCAGGGCGTCGATCCACTTGCCCTTTTCGTCTCCCAGCACTTCAGTCGATCCGTCGGCGCGGATTTCCACCACGCGGCCATCGTCGCCGCCGGTGACCATGCGCTCGCCGAGAACCTTGGCGACGAGAACGACGGCGTCGGGATGCGCGACGACGCGGCGCCCGGCGTCGATTTCGGCGAACAGGATTTCGCCGTCCGCCAGCGCAAAGACCGGAGTGCGCGACAGAAAGCCGCAGGCGACGACCTCGGCGTTGGCCGCGATGGGCGTCACGCGGTCGGTCAGCGATGTATTGGGCTTGGCCATGATTGCAATCGTCCTAACGGCGGCGCGAAGTGAAATCGAAATCCACGTGGTCGCTTTCGCCGTCGCTCTCGTCCGGCTTCGGCAAATAATGCGTGACGCTGAGCTCGATGCCGGCGTCGACCAGCACCTGCAGAAACTCCAGCGGCCAGCAATAGCCGAAGGACTCCCGCTCGCGGTCCGCCATCACGCCGAACTCCAGCGTTGTGCGCAGCGCGTAATGCCCTCGCGGAAAGGGCGACTTCGGCGAGTTCAACATGCGTTCCAGCCGGGAGCCCAACCGCAGGCACGCGTCGCCGACGGAAATATCGGAATCCCTGAGCGAGAGATCGTAGATGAACACCCTCAGCCCGTCGCGGCCTTCATCCACTTTGACGGGCGCTTTGGGCAGCAACGGCGGCGGGCCGCTCCAGCCGCGCGTCTCCACCTTCAGGAGTATGCCGATGACCTGCGGTTCCACCCGGGAACCCTCACGCCACGCAACTGAGCACGCCCGCGCGCAATTCGTCCGCCTTGAGGTTGCGACCGATGAAGACGACCTTGGACTCGCGCTTCTCTCCCGGTTTCCACTCCCTTTGGCTGTCGCCGTCGAGGATCATGTGGACGCCCTGAAAGACAAACCGCTTGGGGTCGTTCTTGAAGGCCAGAATGCCCTTGGAGCGCAGAATGTTGGGGCCTTCCTTCTGCACGAGGTCGTTGATCCACGGCATGAACTTGCCCGGGTCCATGTCGCCGTCGACCAGCACGGCGACCGACTGCATTTCCTCATCGTGGTAATGCTTGAGGCCGCCCTTTGCGGGCGCGTGGTCATGCCCGTGATTCTGCCCGTGATGATGGCCGTGGTCGTGCCCGTGATCATGCCCATGATGGTCGTGATCATGATCCTCGCCGACTTCGAGAAACTCCGGCTCGATTTCCAGAATGCGCTCAAGGTCGAAAGCGTTGCGGCCGAGCACCGCGTCAAGCGGCACGGCGCATTTCGTCGTCTTGTGCAGCTTGGCGTAGGGGTTGATGGCGCGGATGCGCCCCTCGACCTCGCGCAATTGCTCCGGCGTCACCAGATCGATCTTGTTGAGGATGATCACGTCGGCGAAAGCGATCTGGTTCTTCGCTTCCGGCGCGTCTTTCAACCGATCCGACAGCCATTTGGCGTCCGCAACCGTCACCACCGCGTCGAGCCGCGCCTGATCCTGCACGTCCTGATCGACGAAGAAGGTCTGCGCCACCGGGGCGGGGTCGGCGAGGCCGGTGGTTTCGACGATGATCGCGTCGAACTTGCCCTTGCGTTTCATCAGGCCTTCGACGATGCGGATGAGATCGCCGCGCACGGTGCAGCAGATGCAGCCGTTGTTCATCTCGAACACTTCCTCGTCGGCGCCCACGACCAGTTCGTTGTCGATGCCGATCTCGCCGAATTCATTGACGATGACGGCGTATTTCTGCCCGTGGTTCTCGCTCAGAATGCGGTTGAGCAAGGTCGTTTTGCCGGCGCCGAGATAGCCGGTGAGAACGGTGACGGGGATTTTGTCGGTCATTGGGGGGCTCCGAACGAACGCGGGCGGGACGCTCTGGGCGCAGTCTTATAGGCGGGGCGGGCGCAGGGCAATGACGCCGCGCGCCCGCCCCCCTATAAGACCGCGGGGCGCCGGCCCGGCCGGGCTCGCGAAACCGTGAACGGCCCGGGGGGTGTAAAATGTCCCGGCGACGTGCGATGATCGTGCATCGGACAAC
>JANYDZ010000372.1 GCA_025363375.1 Hyphomicrobiales bacterium | reverse complement strand
CGCGACTTCGCGGCGCAGATCGCCTTCGACCATGTAATCGCGGTCGATCGTCTCGCGGATTTGCAGAACTTCAGCGTCGGTCAGTTGCGATACGCGGCGCTCCGCGGGAATATTGACCTTCTGGCAGATCTCTTCAGCCTTCTTGCCGCCGATGCCGTGAATATATTGAAGCGCAACGACGACGCGCTTGTTGGTGGGAATGTTAACGCCTGCAATACGGGCCAAGTGCCGTCTCCATATGTACCGCCTGAAGGCGGCGAAATGCCGCGAGAAGCGGCGGAAAACCCGCGTCCGGTGGAGGCCGGCCCATGCGGGGGTTGGTCCACTCGAAACGAAAAACCCCACGCCCTCGGATAAGGGCGGGGATAGATAACTCGATTGGATGAAGGCCTTCTAACGGCTGGTCGCGCGGCCGTCAACACACTTGTGCGGAATTCGCGGTTAATTTGACGATCTGGGACTTACCCGTTCAGTACACCGTCAATCGCCGTTGACACAACCTCGATCGGCTGCATTCCATCCACGGTCTTCAGCGTGCCCTTGCCAGCGTAATACGCCGACACCGGCGCCGTCATCTCGTGATAGGCGTCAAGGCGCACCTTGAACGCTTTGGGATTGTCGTCGGCGCGCACAGCGCCGCCGGCCTTGACGGTCTCGTCGGCGCGTTTCTGGATGCGGCCCAACAGCGCCTTCTCATCCACCCTGAGCTCGACAATCGCGTCGAGCCGCATGTTCATTTTGGCGAGAATTTCATCGAGAGCGGCGGCCTGCGCCACCGTGCGCGGAAACCCGTCGAGGATAAAGCCGCTCTTTGCATCCGCCTCCTGAATGCGGTCGGCGATGATGCCGACAACAATCGCGTCGGACACGAGCCCGCCGCCGTCCATGACGGCCTTCGCCTGCATGCCGACCGGCGTCCCCGCCTTAACGGCGGCGCGCAGCATGTCGCCCGTGGAAAGCTGCGGGATCTTTAACTTGTCGGCCAGTCGTGTCGCCTGCGTGCCCTTGCCCGCCCCAGGCGGACCAAGCAGGATCAGCCTCATTTTCTCCGCCCCTTGAGTTTGGCCTTCTTGATGAGGCCCTCGTATTGCTGCGCTTGCAGATGGCCGTGAATCTGCGCCACCGTATCCATCGTCACGCTGACCACGATCAGCAGCGATGTTCCGCCAAAATAGAATGGAAGCGCGGCGTAGGACATCAGCATTTCGGGCAAGAGGCAGATAATCGACAGATACGCCGCGCCGATGCAGGTAATGCGCATCAGCACGGTGTCGATGAATTGCGCCGTCCGCTCGCCTGGCCGAATGCCCGGCAGGAACCCGCCGTGCTTCTTGAGGTTGTCGGCGGTCTCGGTCGGATTAAACACAATCGCCGTATAGAAAAAGGCGAAAAACACGATCAACGCGACATAGGTGACCATATAGAGCGGCCGCCCGTGCCCAAGATAGGTTGTGATTGTCGCCAGGATTCCGGTGCCGCCGGACGCCTGAGAAAAATTCGCGACCGTCGTCGGCAACAGCAGCAGGGAAGAGGCGAAGATTGGCGGAATGACGCCGGACGTGTTGAGCTTCAACGGCAGAAACGACGTCTGCCCCTCGTAAACGCGGTTGCCGACCTGACGCTTGGGATAGGTGATCAGCAAGCGCCGCTGCGCGCGCTCCATGAATACGATGAAGGCGATGACGAACAGCGACATCACGATGACCGCGAGGATAAGCCCCGTCGAAATAGCCCCCTGACGTCCCAGTTCCAGCGTGCTCACGATGGCGGAGGGGAAGGCCGCCACAATGCCCGCGAAGATGATCAGCGACGAGCCGTTGCCGATGCCCCGCGCGGTAATCTGCTCGCCAAGCCACATCAGGAACATGGTGCCGCCCATCAGGGTCAGCACCGTGGAAATCCGGAAAAACCAGCCGGGATCGGAGACGGTTCCGCCCTGCCCTTCCAGACCAATCGCGATGCCATAGGCCTGGAACGCCGCCAGAAACACCGTGAGGTAGCGCGTGTATTGATTGATGACCTTGCGGCCACTTTCGCCCTCCTTCTTCAACGCCTCAAGAGTCGGGATGACAGAGGTCAAAAGCTGAATGATGATCGAGGCCGAAATATAAGGCATGATGTTCAACGCGAAAATCGCCATGCGCTGCACCGCGCCGCCCGCGAACATGTTGAAGAGTTCCAGCACGCCCTGGCTCTGGCGCGTGAAATTCTGCTCAAACGCCACGGGGTCGATGCCGGGAAGCGGAATATAGGTGCCGAGCCGGTAAATCACGAGCGCGCCAAGCGTGAACCAGATGCGCTTCTTCAATTCCTCGTTCTTGCCAATGGCCGAGAAATTGACGTTGGCCATGAGTTGTTCAGCGGCTGACGCCATGGAAAGGCTCCGGTGGGCGCGCCGGGCGCGCCAATTTATCTTGAAAACCCGTCATAAACACGCGCGGGGCGCAGGTCAAAGACCCCGCCCCGCCACGCTCGATATAGGTTGGAGCAGCGAGATTCGCCAGCCCCGCCAAACAGACTTCAGGCGGTCGCCGCCGGCGCGTCTTCGACCAGCAACTTCACGCTGCCGCCGGCCTTCACGCTGCCGCCGGCCTTCTCGATCGCCGCAACCGCCGATTTCGACGCTCGCGCCACCTCGAAAACAACCTTTGCCTTGATCTCGCCCTGGCCGAGGATCTTGACCCCGTCCCGCAGCTTTGTGCAGACGCCGGCCGCCACAAGCGCCTCGACGTTGACCGGCTTGCCCGCGTCGAGTTTGCCCGCGTCGATGGCGGTCTGGACACGGCTGAGGTTGACCTCGTTGTAGTCGGTCTTGAAGATGTTGGTGAAGCCGCGCTTCGGCAAACGCCGATGCAAAGGCATCTGCCCGCCTTCAAAGCCCTTGATGCGCACGCCAGAGCGGGCCGTCTGGCCTTTGCCGCCGCGTCCCGCCTGTTTGCCCGAGCCCGAACCAATGCCGCGGCCGATGCGCTGGCGCTTTTTCGAAGAGCCGGGATTGTCGGTGATATCATTGAGTTTCATGATCCGCTCCTCACTTGCTTTCGATAACGCGCACGAGGTGAGCGACTTTGGCGATCATGCCGCGTACGGCCGGCGTGTCTTCCAGCGAGGCGGTGCGGCCCATTTTGTTCAGTTTCAGACCGATCAGCGTGCCGCGCTGATCTTCCGAACGACCGATGGGACTGCGGACCTGCTCAATCGAGACGGTCTTCCTGGTGTTCTCAGCCATGTGACCCTCCCACTCAAGCGTCTACGGCGTCGGCATCGACGCCCTGACGGCGACCCTGCAGGGTCGAAACTTTCATGCTGCGGCGCGCGGCGACGGTACGGGGCGAATCCTCGTTCTTCAACGCGTCGAACGTGGCGCGCACCATGTTGTAGGGGTTGGACGACCCCTGCGATTTGGCGACGACATCGTGCATGCCGAGCGTCTCGAACACGGCGCGCATCGGACCGCCGGCGATGATGCCGGTGCCAGCGGGCGCCGCGCGCAGAACGACCCGGCCCGCCCCGTGGCGGCCGTTCACGTCGTGATGCAACGTGCGGCCCTCGCGCAGCGGCACGCGGATAAGGCCGCGCTTGGCGGCTTCCGTCGCCTTGCGGATGGCCTCGGGAACTTCGCGCGCCTTGCCGTGTCCAAAACCGACGCGGCCCTTCTGGTCGCCGACGACGACAAGCGCCGCGAAACCGAAGCGGCGTCCGCCCTTCACAACCTTGGCGACGCGGTTGATGTGAACCAGACGGTCCACAAATTCGCTGTCGCGCTCTTCGCGCTGCTGCTCGCGTTCGCGTCCGCGGCCGCCTCGGCCCCGTTCGCGGCCGCCGCCGCCTTCTCTTTCACCTTCACCGGCCATTTTTCTCTTCCGTCACTAACGCGGTCCGCACATGCGGGGCCGCTCGCTTCGTCGCCTTTTTGCGCGGGCGCGTAAAATCAGAAATTCAATCCGCCTTCGCGCGCGCCTTCGGCCAAAGCCTTGACGCGCCCGTGGAAGATATACTTGCCGCGGTCGAAAACCACGTCCTTGATGCCGGCCTTGACGGCGCGTTCGGCGATCATCTTGCCGACGACTTTGGCGGCGTCGATGTTGGCGCCCGTCTTCAGCGCGGCGCGCTGGTCCTTCTCGACGGACGAGGCGGCGACCAGCGTCACGCCCTGCGCGTCGTCGATGATCTGCGCGTAGATTTGCTTCGACGAACGGAACACCGACAAACGCGGCTTGCCATAGGCCCGCGCCTGGATCGAGCGCCGTACGCGCGCCTTGCGGCGGGCGGAGGTGTCATTGCCCTTGGTCATAGCGGCATCCTTACTTCTTCTTGCCTTCCTTGCGGAAGATGAATTCGCCTTCGTACTTCACGCCCTTGCCCTTGTAGGGCTCGGGACCACGCCAGGCGCGGATTTCGGCGGCGACTTGTCCGACCTGGCGCTTGTCCATGCCGGCGACGGTGATTTCCGTCGGCTTCGGCGTTGCGATGACAACGCCGGCGGGGATCGCGAAATTCACGTCGTGGCTGTAGCCAAGAGACAGCTGCAAATTCTTGCCCACGACGGCGGCCTTGTAGCCGACGCCGGTGATTTCCAGCTTCTTTTCGTAGCCCTTGGTGACGCCGACGACGAGATTGTTGATCATCGCGCGCGATGTTCCCCACATCGCGCGGGCGCGCTTGGAATCGTCGATTGGATCGACCTTGATCTGCTCGCCTTCGAACAGAATCCTGACTTCGTCTGGCACGGTGAACCTGAGTTCGCCCTTCGCGCCCTTGATGGACACATTCTGTCCTTCGACCTTTGCCGTGACGCCCTTGGGCACCGCGACCGGTTTCTTGCCGATACGAGACATGGCTTTTCCTCAGCGTTGCGTCAGAAGACGCGACAGAGCACTTCACCGCCCACGTTTTGCTCGCGCGCAACGTGATCGGCCATAACGCCCTTCGGGGTGGAAACAATGGTGATGCCGAGTCCGTTGGCGACGCGCGGCATGGCCGCCACCGCCGAATAAACCCGGCGTCCCGGCTTGGAAACGCGTTCGATTTCACGAATGACCGGCAGGCCTTCGTAATACTTGAGCTCGATCTCGAACTCGGTGCGGCCATTGCCGTGCTCGGTGCTCGAATAGCCGCGGATGAAGCCTTCATCCTTCAGCACGTCGAGCACGTGGGCGCGCAGGCGCGAGCCCGGCGTCATGACTTTGCTTTTACGGCGCATCTGCGCGTTGCGGATGCGGGTCAGCATATCGCCCAGGGGATCGTTCATGGACATGGATCTCCCTCCTACCAGCTCGACTTGACGAGGCCGGGAACAAGGCCCTTCGAGCCGAGATCCCGCAACGCGATGCGCGACATTTTCGTTTTGCTGTTCACGCTGCGCGGGCGCCCCGTGACTTCGCAGCGGTTGCGAACGCGGCCGGCCGCGGAGTTTCGCGGCAGTTGCGCCAGCTTCAGACGCGCTTCAAAGCGCTCTTCCATCGTCAGTTTGTCGTCGTTAGCGATCGCTTTCAGGCGCGTGCGGCGGCCGGAGAATTTCTTCACCAGCCTTTGCTTGCGCTTGTTGTTTTCGACCGAGCTCTTCTTTGCCATCGGTGGTTACCTCTGTTTCCGCGTTTGAGACCGCGAATGCCTCACTGCCGGAACGGGAAGTTAAACGCGTGCAGGAGCGCGCGCGCTTCCTTGTCGGACTTGGCGGTGGTGCATACGATGATGTCCATGCCGAGCACCGATTCGACCTTGTCGTAATTGAGTTCCGGAAACACCAGGTGCTCCTTGATCCCGAGCGCGTAATTGCCGCGCCCATCGAACGACTTCGGATTGAGACCGCGGAAATCGCGAATGCGCGGCAGCGCGATCGTGACGAGGCGGTCCATGAATTCATACATGCGCGTCTTGCGCAGGGTGACCTTGCAGCCAATCGGCATGTTCTCGCGCACCTTGAAGGTGGAGATCGCCTTGCGCGCGCGGGTGATGACCGGACGTTGGCCCGCGATGAGCGCCAGATCGCCCGCCGCCGTCGTCACCTTCTTGGTGTCGTTGACCGCGTCGCCCACGCCCATGTTCAGCACGATCTTCTCGATCGTCGGCACCTGCAGGGGATTGGTGTAGCCGAACTCCTTGATCAGAGCCGGACGCACGACCTCTACATAGTGCTTCTTCAGGCGCGGCGAATAGCCCTTGGGAACCGCCAGATCCGCGGCGGAAGCCGCCTTTTCGGGCGCCGGCGCCTGGCCGCGCGGAACCTTTCCCGGCTTTGCGTCGGCCTTGGGAGCCTTGGCGGGCGTCTTCGCGGCGGCCTTGCCGCCCTTGTCGTTCTTTGGCTCAGCCATCGATTAAATCTCCGGAACGCTTGGCGAAACGGACCTTGCGTCCGTCATCGAGCACCTTGAAACCAACGCGCGTCGCCTTGCCGTCTTTGGGATCGGCGATCGCCAGATTGGACAGGTGCAAAGGAGCCTCTTTGGTGATGATCCCGGCTTCCTGCTGCTGGGTCTGGCGCTGATGGCGCTTGACCATGTTCACGCCGCGCACGAGCGCGCGCTCCTCGCGCGGCATCACCTGCACAACTTCTCCCGAGCGGCCCTTGTCGCGGCCGGCGAGAACGACGACTTTGTCGCCCTTCTTGATCTTCGCGGCCATTACAGCACCTCCGGCGCGAGCGAAATGATTTTCATGTGGTTCCTGGCGCGCAACTCGCGCGGCACCGGCCCGAAGATACGGGTGCCGATCGGCTCGGACTGATTGTTGATCAGCACCGCGGCGTTGGAGTCGAAACGGATCACCGATCCATCGGAACGGCGGATGTCCTTCGCGGTGCGCACGACAACGGCTTTCATGACGTCGCCCTTCTTGACGCGGCCGCGCGGAATGGCTTCCTTGATCGACACGACGATAATGTCGCCGACGCCGGCGTATTTCCGCTTCGAGCCGCCCAGAACCTTGATGCACATCACGCGGCGCGCGCCGGAATTGTCGGCGACGTCGAGGTTGGTTTGCATCTGTATCATGGCACTATGCCTTTCTTCTCAGAACGGTTTCCGGCGGCGGACCGCCGGACTACGCCTGAAGGGAAGGTCCTCTTCCCTCTAAGTGAATGTTTCAGCTTTTTGCGGCGGCCGCGGCTTCCACCACGGTCCAGCGTTTCAGCTTCGAGATCGGCTTGCTCTCCCTGATGGAAACGATGTCGCCCACCTTGAAGGATTTGTTCTCATCGTGCGCGTGGTAGTTCTTCGACCGGCGCACGGTCTTCTTCAAGAGCGGATGCGTGAAGCGCCTTTCGACCTTCACAACCACCGTCTTCTGTTGCTTGTCGCTGACGACAACGCCCTGGAGAATTCGCTTCGGCATATTTCGCCCCTTACTTGGCTGCCGTGCGGCGCTTTTGCGACGCGACGGTCTTCACACGGGCGATCTCGCGGCGCACGACGCGCACGCGCGAGGTGTTTTCGAGTTGACCCGTGGCGCGCTGGAAGCGCAGGTTGAACTGTTCCTTCTTGAGCTTCAGCAGCTCGTCGGACAATTGATCGTCGGTCATGACCTTGATGTCGCCGTAGCGTTGCTTGGTTTTCATGGCCCGCTTTCCTATTCGGCAATGCGCTGGATGAAGCGCGTCTTGATCGGCAATTTCGCGGCGGCCAGTGCCATCGCCTCTTTCGCGATCGTCAGCGGCACGCCGTCGATTTCGAACATGACGCGTCCCGGCGCAACGCGGCAGGCCCAGAACTCCGGCGCGCCCTTACCTTTGCCCATGCGCACTTCGACGGGCTTTTTCGACACGGGCACGTCGGGGAATACGCGGATCCATACGCGTCCCGCGCGCTTCATGTGACGCGTCATGGCGCGGCGGGCCGCCTCGATCTGACGCGCGGTGACGCGGTCCGGCTCCATCGCCTTCAGGCCGTACTGGCCAAAGTCGAGCGAGAAGGCGGCCTTTGAAACGCCGCGGATGCGGCCCTTGAAGGCCTTCCGGAATTTCGTGCGCTTGGGTTGCAGCATGGTTCGTCTCTATTCCTGACAGGTTTCGGCTCAGGCCGCGTCGCGGTCGCGGCGCGGGCGGCGTTCGCCGCCGCCTTGTTCCTGGGCCGCGAATTTCTTGTCCTGCGCCATTGGGTCGTGCTCAAGGATTTCGCCCTTGAAGATCCAGACCTTGATGCCGCAAGTGCCGTAGGCCGTGTGCGCCGTGGCGACGCCGTAATCGATGTCGGCGCGCAGGGTGTGCAGCGGCACGCGGCCCTCGCGGTACCATTCGACGCGCGCGATTTCCGCGCCGCCCAGACGGCCCGAGCAGGTGATCTTGATGCCTTCGGCACCCAGACGCAGCGCCGACTGAACCGCACGCTTCATGGCGCGACGGAACGCGATACGACGCTCCAGCTGATCGGCAACACCCTGGGCAACCAGCTTGGCATCGACTTCCGGCTTGCGGATTTCGACGATGTTGAGCGACACGTCGCTGCGGGTCATCGCGCCGATCTGCTTGCGCAGCTTTTCGATGTCGGCGCCCTTCTTGCCGATAATGACACCCGGACGGGCGGCATAGATCGACACGCGGCACAGCTTGGCCGGACGCTCGATGACCACCTTGGAAATGGCGGCCTGGGCGTGCGTCTTGACGATGAACTCACGGATGCGCAGATCTTCGAGCAGCAGCGTGCCATATTCATTGCCACGGGCGAACCAGCGGCTATCCCAGGTGCGGTTGATCTGCAGGCGCAGACCAATGGGGTTGGCTTTGTGACCCATTATGCTTCGCTCCCAGCGGCGGAGCCGCCCACATTCTGGTCTTCGCCCATTTCGCGGACGACGACGCGCAGACGGCTGAACGGCTTTTCGATGCGAGCGGCACGACCGCGCGCGCGCGGCGTGAAGCGCTTCATCACCAGCGCCTTGCCGACGCTGGCTTCCTTGACGATCAGCGCATCGACATCGAGGTTATGGTTGTTTTCGGCATTGGCGACGGCAGAGGCCAGCACCTTGCGGACATCGACGGCCATCGCCTTGGTCGAGAACTGCAGGATGTTGAGCGCTTCGCCGACCTTGCGGCCGCGGATGAGGCCGGCAACCAGGTTCAGCTTGTAGGCCGAGCCACGGATCGACGTTGCAACGGCGAGTGCCTCACGGTCACCAACCTTGCGCGGGGATTTCGGCTTCGACATCAGCGCTTGCCCTTCTTGTCGGCGGCGTGGCCGGGGAAGTTGCGCGTCGGCGAAAACTCGCCGAGCTTCATGCCGACCATATCTTCGTTGACCGAGACCGGGATGAACTTCTTGCCATTATAGACACTGAAGGTCAGGCCGACGAACGACGGCAGGATGGTCGAACGGCGCGACCAGGTCTTGATCGGACCCCGCCCACCGCCGCCAGCCTGTGCGGCTTCGGCCTTCTTCAAAACATTCAAGTCCACAAAGGGACCTTTCCAGACGGAACGGCTCATCTGGCCCTACCTCTTCTTCTTGGCGTGACGCGACCGGATGATCATGTGATCGGTCGATTTATTCGAACGTGTCTTGGCGCCCTTGGTCGGCTTGCCCCATGGGGTCACCGGATGGCGACCGCCCGAGGTCCGGCCTTCACCACCGCCGTGCGGATGGTCGACCGGGT
>JANYDZ010000343.1 GCA_025363375.1 Hyphomicrobiales bacterium | reverse complement strand
GCGCGGCGTGCGCTCGCGCATGGTTTCGAGTTGCGCGCCGATGGCGCGCAGCGGCATGTAGGGGTTTGCCATGGCGATGCCCGCGACCAGCATCATTAGCCGGTCAGCGGGCGGCCGGCGCGGTGAACGTTCCAGCAGTTTTGGATCGGCGAGGCGTTCTCGCACGGTTCTTCGCACGGCGCGACGGAGCCGCTCGACGGTCCATTTTTGTCCGCCCTCCATGTTCAGCACGCGAACCACATCCTCCCAGGGCGAAGCCGGTCGCATGCGTCTGACCGTTGGCAACCAGCGGTTCATGGAAGCGATGACGTCGCCCGTGAAAACCCGATCCCGGGCGGCGGCGGTCTTGCTGATGGCCGCCGGGTCTTTCGCCCGCAATCCCGGATTGCCCGGAAGCTTTCCACGTAGCCGCGCCGCCTTGATGCCGGCTTTCGTCCTTTCCGAAATCAACGCCCGCTCGAGCTGCGCGACGGCGCCGAGAACCTGCAGCGAGAACATGCCCTGCGGCGTCGAGGTGTCGATGGGGTCGCGCAGCGAGCGAAAATGCGCGTCTTTCTCCTCGAGGCGCTCGATGACATCGAGCAGATGGCTGACCGAGCGCGCCAGCCGGTCGAGGCGCACGACGACCAAAACCTCGCCGGCGCGGATTTCGCGCATGGGGCGCGCGAGTTCCGGCCGGACACGGGACGCGCCCGATCCGGTTTCCTGATAAATGGTTTCGCAACCCGCCGCGCGCAGCTCGTCGGTCTGCGCATCGGTGGCCTGATCCTCGGTGGAGACGCGGGCGTAACCGATAAGGCGGCCAGTCGAATTGGACAGCTGGCTTTTGGACGTCATGAGGGGAGGGTGATGAACGGGTTAGCCACTTCGGAATAGATGGGAGCGAAATGTCGGATGTTTCGTGTCAAAATAATCAGGCCATGGGATTGGGCAATGGCGGCTATGGCAATATCCGCGAAGCCCGGCGCATTGCCCGAGGCGCGCGCCCGGTCAATCATTCGACCGGCGATGGTCGCGGCCTTGAGATCGAAGGGCAGAATTCTGGGACTGTAAAGATATTCGACCGTTTCCCACCAGGACTTCAACGTGGCGGCTTTCCTCGTCGCGCCTTCACGCTCTGCCTTGGCTATCCCGTCCCGAATCTCGGTCGCGGTGATGACCGACAGGTAGAGATCGTCCGACGCGCGATCGAGCCATTCGATCAATGCCTCGTGCCGCTCGGCCTTTGTTGGCGCGACGGCGGAAATGACATTCGTGTCGAGGAGATATTTCAATTTCAAAGTCCGGCATCCCGCGCGGTCGCGCGATTGCGTTCCGGGATGTCTCCTTCGCCTACCGGCGCGCTCGCCAGAAGGCGCCCAAAGCTTGGGACATTTGAAAGCCGCTGCCACGTGTCCCAGGAGATCACGACAGCCTCCTTGCGCCCGTGCCGCGTAATGGCGAATTCTTCGCCGCGCAAGGCTTCGTCCAACACCGCAGAGAGTGTCGCCTTTGCCGTTTTGAGCTGAATGTCGCGCATGAGGGAGGCCTCTAGGGTGACTATAGTAGTCATATATCGTCGAAATTGCCTGATGTCCAGGGCAAAACACCGGTTTGTACAATATAACAAGTCATTTGTAACCGGCCAGTTGCAGACAACCCTGATCCGCGATTTTGCCAGGGCTGATCGATCTCGCTCTAAGGCCAAGCAATAGGCTTCGTGGCTGAATATTGAGGCTTTACGGGCTTTGGAACGCGAAAGAATGCGCCTGCTGCCCGGTTGATCGCTTTCAGGGCGTAAAAACCACGTTTGGAATTCTGCGGCACGAGGCTTCAAAAGGATACGCTTCGCGGGCAGCGCATCGCCCTTCGCCGTAGTCCGTTCCATGGCATGGCTATGACGGAATTAAACTTTCAGTTAGGTTTAGTTTTATCGATTCTGTCCCCGCTTCTCAGGGATTCTGACAATGCCCCAAGGGCTTCCCGATCCAATCCCCTGGACGACTTTGGCCGGACCCATGGTCGCCGCCGAAGATGCTCTCGCGCGCCTCGACGAACGCCTCGCGAAAAGCCCGATCCGCGACGGCTGGATCGCGCGCACGCATTTTTTGGACGCTACGGCGAGCTTGTGGTTCGATGGCGAACTCGCGCACCTCGAAGACCTCGTTCTTCACGACGCGCGCATGGATATTCGGACGCCAACGCATGAACTCATTCGCGCGCACGCTGTTTTGCGCGCGCGCCGGCGCATCGCCAAGGCGGAGCCAGGATGGGCGCTGTCGCCGGCGGGCCTCGACGCGCTGCGTGATCGCGAACAGTCGCCGCCGACGTCCATAGGGAAAGGCAGGGCGCCCGTGGGCGAATCCGACGACGAAAATGATTTCGACGATGATGATGTCAACGATGAACACGACGGAGATGGCGGCGCGCTTTCGGAGGAGTTCGCGGCCATTGACGCCGCGCTCGCGCGCTCCCGTCGGGCGCTTCAAATCGAGCCCGCGGCGCGAGCCGAACGCGATCCGCTGGTCTACGATCTGGACTGGGATGAGGATGCGCGTCTGGCGGAATGGCGCGCCCTAGTTGATCAGACGAAGAGCCTGCCGCCGGTTCTCGCGGCGGCCCTCTCGATGCAAGCCTGGGCCGCGATCGAACCCCTGCAGCATGTTCCGTGGCTCGGTCGTCTGCTGGCGTCGGCGCTGCTACGTGAATGCGGAAAAACTCGCGCGCACCTGCCCTGCCTGAACATTGGCTTGCGCGTCCTGCCGCAGGACCGCCGGAGGGGGTTCGACGACGACGACAGACTGCGTGTCCACATCGAGGCTATCTCGGCTGCCGCCGAAGCCGGCATGAAGGACCATGATCGCTGGTTGCTCGCGCGCCGCCAGCTGGAACGCAAACTCGTCGGGCGAAGGTCGAATTCGAGCCTGCCGGCGCTCGTCGAGCTCGTCACGGTGACGCCGATTGTTTCCGCCGGGATGATCTCCAAAAGCCTCGACGTCTCTCACCGCGCCGCGCAGAATCTCGTCGCCGAACTCGGCTTGCGGGAGATGACGGGGCGCGGGCGTTACAGAGCGTGGGGCCTCGTTTGACGAGAATGTTCGGGGCCGGTTCCAAACTGAACGAAATGCACCGCCTCGCCCGCGATCCCGGAGGGCTTACGCGGCGCGGTCCCTCGTGGACTCGAGGCCCGCGCGCATTTCGAATTTGCGCCCCGCTTCACGGCCGGCTTCATATGCGTCGGAGACCACCCGCCTTTTTCTGCTTTGCGCCTTCCTCTCGAAAGCAAGACCGAGTTTTTCCAATTCATCCTCGATGACCGAGCTTTTGACCGGCACGAGGTCGCGACCGGATGAGCGCAGGTTCGCGGCGTCCCGCTCTGTCTTGAGTGCCTTGAGCTTCATGCAAATGCCGGTGCTCAGCCCCACCTGAAAGGAATTGACGGAAGCGCGGCGCGCTCCCGTCTCCGCGCTCGCGTGCACGGCGCCGCGCCGGAATCGCGCGGTTTCCGCCTCGAAAGTCACGTCGATCAGATCGTAGAGGTAATGCGCCGCCTGGACATCGGCGGGCAACCCAAAATACACGTAACGGATTTCGCCTCCGGCGGATTTCTCGCTCCACACCTTACAGTCGCAGAACAGGGCTATGGTGGTGACGCATTCGTCGAGCGAGACGCGGCGGCGACGGCCCGTGTCGATTCCGACGCCTTCGCAGGCCTGATGCCGCATCTCGATCTCGCTAAGGGAAAGCCCGTAACGGTCGAGCAGTTCGGCGACCTTGGCCGCGGAGGCCAGGGCTTCTTGCTCCGTACAGCCCTGATCCACGGTCTTGGCGCGCAAGGCCTGAATGAGTTTCAGAACGCGCGCAAGTTCCTCCCCCGCCGCGCCTTTCCCTTCGACGCTCCGGGCGGCGCTGGCGTTTGACGCCATGAGCCGCTGCCGCAAATCGTTGAAGAGGTCGCGCGCCTTCAGGGGGAAGCTTCGACTGGCGATTGCTCGGTCGATGGCGCCGCCGATCACATCCAGCGGCGCCTTCTCCGCGCCGGTTCCCGCGACAGCCCGTCGGTGATAAGTCTCCATCTGGATATAGGCGAGGCGCGACCAGGCCTCCGCAAGGACAGTCTCCCGTCGGTCCCTCGCCGCGACGCAGGCCTCAAGGGCTCGCGTCAGGTGCAAGGAGGATGTGAGGCGTCTTGCCTCGAAAACGCTGGCGGCACAGGGTTCCGCGCCCGGACCGAGCGAAGCCCACGATTTCGCGAGACGTTCGATTTCGCAGTCTTCTTCCCGCTGGACGGAATCTTCCGCGGATTCTTCTTCGACCGGCGGAAGGGCGTTCATCCCCTTGATCCGTGGCCCGCCGTTACGCACCAGATGTTTGTAGAGCGTGGCGGCGGCGCGCGCGGAATTGTTCAGTCCCTTTCCGGGGCGCGCGAAGGCCAACACGATATCGAGCGCGCTCTTGTCGAGCGGCGTGCGAGGTCCGGCAACACTGGATAGCCCGTCAGGCAGGGCGCACAGGCGCACGAACATGATCGTTCCGGCGGCGGAGGCGGGAATGTCCTCGTCAATCAGGGTCAGGAATTCGCCTGTCGTCATGTCCTCGGCGAAAATCAGTTCGCTCGTTTGACGCGCGAGGAGCCGCAGAAGGCGAAACTTTGAAGCCGCGAGCGCGGCAAGGGCGACGCGTTCCTCGGGAGTTTCCCTGGATTTGCGCTGGCGTACGAGCCTGTCGACTGACGTCACGCCCGTCAGCGAAGGCGTGAACATAGCCAGATGCAATGCAAAACCGAAGGCTTCGAGCATCGCGAACGGGACATCGGCTTCGGCGAGAACAAATTTCGCCTTGACGAGCCAGTGGTGCGCGGTTTCCTCGGTCTTCAACACGGGAATGAGAGCCGCGATCTCCTGCCGCAATGCGTCGATCACCTCCATCAGGCGCCGGGCCGTCTTTATCGAAGCCGGTGTTCGCGAAGCCGTTTCCTGCCGCCCCGCCATGTTCATGCTCCCGGTTGGCCTGTGATTCGCGCAGTTTATCCGCGGCGGACCTTGCCCGCGACGCCAGTTCGAAGGATTTGGAACGCCATCCCCGGGAATCATTCGCCGACAGTGAGGCGACATCGTGCCTCGTCGGCGGCGGTAAACCAGGGCGAGGGGTCGGAGACAGGGGCAATATCTGTCAAAAGCCATTTTGAGCGTTTCGAGAAAGGGTTGGACGATTTGTCAGAAAAATGTATATGTATTCCTGACAAAAGGAGCCAGACATGCGTGGGCAAGGCCTTGATCTCAAGGCAGCCATATCCGCCCGAATGGCGGCCCGGTCGCCATTTGGCGTCTGGACCCCGGTCGATTTCCTTGATCTCGGGTCCCGCGAGGCCATTGATCAGGCGCTTCACCGCCTGATGCGCACCGGGGCCATTCGCCGAATCGCGCGCGGCCTCTATGATAAACCTGCCTTCAACAAACTGACTGGCGCGGTCACCAATCCAGACCCGAGGGCATTAATTGACGCCTTGGCTCGCCGCGATCAATCGCGCATGCTCGTCGATGGAATCACGGCGGCAAACGACCTGGGACTGACCAATGCCGTTCCCGCAAAAATAGTGGTCCATACGGACGCTCGTCTCAACCCGATCGCCTTGGGCAATCTCCAGATAGAGTTCAGGAAGACGGCGCCTGGCAAACTCTATTGGGCTGGCCGGCCCGCCATGCGCGTCGTTCAGGCGCTCCAATGGCTACAGGACACTCTCCCCGGTGACGCCCCGCGTGTGAGAAAACGGCTCGCCAATATCTTCGCGGATATAGCCCATGGCCCAGCGATTGTCGCGGACCTCCGGGAAGGCTTCGCTGTCATTCCGGAATGGATGCGGGCCTTTCTCCGGGAATTCCCGGGCTTCGCGCGGGACAAAGCCAGCCTGTCTCGCAAAGTCAGTCGCGCAAACAACCAGATTGAGCCAGAAGCGCTTCGCGAAAGCACGTCGCGTGCTCGCCAGGAGTCACCGCGATGATTTCAGGATACGACGAGCTGCTCGGCGCATCCGCCGAAGATCGACGGGACCTGTTCATCGCGGCGAGCCGCCGGCTGGGCACGGTCGAACAAAATGTTGAAAAGGATTTTTGGGTTTGCTGGACGCTCGATGTTCTGTTCAATCGTCTTCCACCGGGAGGGCCACGCCTCCTCTTCAAGGGCGGAACGTCGCTCTCGAAGGCTTTCGGGCTGATCTCCCGCTTTTCCGAGGACATCGATGTCACCGTGTTCAGACATGATCTCGGCGAGGATGCCTCGGTCCAGGCTCTGGAGGGGCTCAGCGGCAAGAAGCGGAAAGCTACGCTCGACGCGATCAAAGCCGCGTGTCAGGCGTTTATCGCGGGCCCTTTGCGATCGCAAATGATCGAAATTGTCGAAGCGACTTTGAACAATGCGAAAATAACCGTCGATGGTCCGCGGATCGAACTCGATGCCGAAGACGCCGACCGCCAGACACTCCTGTTCCGGTATCCCAGCGTGACTGTCGCGAAGGGCGGCTATGTCAGGCCCGCCGTGAAAATCGAATCCGGGGCAAAGTCGGCGCTGGATCCAAATCACCCCGTGGCTATCCGGCCATACTTGGCTGACGATGTCGCCAATCTCGATCTTTTGGTCACGAAAGTCACCACGGTCGACGCCGAGCGAACTTTTTGGGACAAGGTCGTCATTCTGCATGGATTGCGGCGGTGGTTCGATCGGCGCGGCGTGTTGCGTGGCGGCGGACAGCGCGTGTCGCGCCATTTTTACGATATCCATTGTCTCATGGGCTCGTCCGTCGGCGCCAGAGCGCTCGCGAATGCGGCGCTCGGACGAGACTGCGTTCAACACGCGCGCATGTTTTTCAACAGCGCCGACCTTGATCTCGCGAGCGCCGAGTCGGGTCGATTCACATTGATCCCGAACGAGCCGATGTTGGCGGCCTTGCGTCGCGATTATGAAGCAATGGCGGGCATGATCTTCGGCGATGTCCCGGCGTTCAATGCCCTTATGAAAAGTGTCGCCGAACTTGAGGCCTTCCTGAATTCAGGGTCTGACTAGTGAACGCCGTCGGAGACTGATATGGTCGCCGATCATCGCGTCACAAATGGCGGACCCATTGCGACGAGTTTTATTCGCGCTTACTCCAGCACGTATCCAAGCGCGCGATATCCCGACCGGCGCTTCGCGGCCATGCGCGCCAGCACCGGCACGGCTTCGTCAATGTAATCGACAACCAGCACTTGTGCTTTTCCATCGTGCTGACGATGCAATCTACCGACGTATTGCGCCAGCGTCCCCTTCCAGGAAATTGGCATGGTCAGAAAAAGCGTGTCGAGGCGCTGGTCATCAAACCCCTCGCCTATGTAGCGGCCCGTCGCAAGGATGAGTCGCTCTTGATCCTCCGGAACCTGGAGACCGGCGCCGGACGTTTTGCGTTCGGCGGCCGACATCCCGCCGCGCAGCACAACGAGATTGCGCACGAAGGGAGCGAGCCGCCGCTGGAGATATTCGAGATGGTCCTTGCGTTCCGTCAGCACGAGCGGCGAACGCTTCGCTTCTAGCGCTTTCAACACGTCGTCAAAGATCAGATCGTTGCGCGATTCGTCCTGAGCGAGCGCCGCATAGATGGACGGCATGGGCGGGCGTTCAATATTCGCCAATATCGAAGGCAATAGAAACTTTGTTGATCTTTGTCTCGCTCGGTGGAGAATTCCGCGGTCGGCGGCTTGCGTGCGCGCATCGACGCGGTGCCTGACGGGACCACATTGCATGAATATAATGGGGTGATGACCGTCCTTGCGAGCGACGGTCGCGGATAGCCCAAGGACAAACTTTGCCTTTGCCCGCCGCGCCACGAGTTCGAAACTCGCAGCCGAGAGATGATGGCATTCGTCCACCACGAGGTGGCCGTAATCAGCCACCAGATCCGAAACTTCGCCCTTGCGCACAAGACTCTGGATCAAGGCGATATCAATGACGCCTGTCGGCTTGCGGCGTCCGCCGCCGACGATTCCTATGTGCTTGGGATCAATATCGAGAAACGTTTTCAAACGCTCCACCCATTGTGTCAGCAGCTCGCGACGATGAACGAGAACCAGCGCGTTGCGCGCGCGATGTGCAATGAGCGCGGCGGCGACAACAGTTTTCCCGAATGCCGTCGTGGCGGCAAGAACGCCGTGTTCGTGAGGCGTGAGCGCGTCGAAGGCCTTGATCTGGGGACCTTGCAGAATGCCCTGAAAGCGCAACCCGGCCGGTAGCGGATCGCCGTTGACCCTGTGATCCTGGATTTCAACTTTGGCGCCGTGCGCTTCGATCAGATCGACGACTTCATCGAGACAGCCGCGCGGCAATCCGACATGCCGGGGATGAAGTTCCGCGCACGAGATAATTCGTGGCTTGCCGAAGGTCGGAAATCGCATGGCTTGCGCGCGATAGAATTCCGGATTCTGAAACGCGGCCAGCCGGATAAGCCGCGCGGTCATGGCGGATGGCAGGTTTGTCCGATCGATGTAAATCTGATCGGCGATGACGACGCCAATCTTTTCCGGCATCGGAGCGTTGATTGGACCGGGCTTTGGTCGCCGAGATGGCGCCATGCGCCATGGCTCCGCGGCATTTTCGTCTTCGACGGGCATGCGCACGCCCAGCACGCGGCCGCGTAATTCCGCGGCCGCGACAATTTTGGACGCGACATCGACAGAGATCCGCGGGAGCGACGACAGGAAGGCCCACTGATCGTCGTATGGGCGAAGGTCCTTGTTGATGAAGACGCTGTTACCTTTTTCGCGCGCGCTTCTCTGCAGGGGCAGGGCGATCAGGTTGCCAAAACCGCCGAGCGGCATTGAATCCTGACTTGGAAAGAAGCGATCATACGATTCAAATCCGACCTCGGGCCTTTGTTCCATTGTCTCTGTAATGATTGCGGCTCCAAGTTGACGCGCGGTACGCGCCATGATCGGTTCCGCGAAGAAAATCCAGACATGACCGCCATTGCCGGAGCGGGATCTTTCGAGCGCGGCGGGAATTCCTTTCCCATGGCAGGTGTCGATCACCGCCGACGCGTCGGCGGCCCAGTTTTCCTTGTCGAAATCCACGGCGAGAAACCAGCAGGTTTCGTCTTGAAGGAGGGGATAAACGCCTGCGACGAAATCGCCGGGGGCGGTTTTCCCGCTATCGCCGCCGCGAAGATGCCTTTCAATGATGTCGTTCGAGACGGGAATGAACGCTTGATGAGGGCACTCCCCGCATTTGACTTTCGGCTTGTTGCAAATTCCCCGGATCCATTCATTGGAACAGGCGGGAGCATAACCAGAACGTCCGGTTTTCCGGTTATCCCAGCGGAGCGGTAATACGTCAGCGCGCCCCGAGAACAGGCGCCGAAACAGCGCCACTTTCTTCGTCGTCGAGGACTCTGCCGTAACGGTTGGCGCGTTCGCACGCAATATCGAGTCTTGTTCGACCCGTGCGACGGGCGCTGGTGGACGCTCAAGTTGCCCAAGCATAGCCGCGAGTTCCAGGCGCTCGGCGTCCAGTCGCACAAGCCTGGCTCGAATTCGGGCGGTCTCGTCGCCTTTTTCAAAATCATTCATCTATGCAGCGCGTTTTTCAGGACTGCGGAACACTCAGTCGTCAAATCACCATAGCGCACTATGGATTGCGATCGAAGCATATAGGACTGTCGCTGGCGCCGATATTTTTGGGGTCGTTCGGGTTGCGATTCTCGGGTCTGCGCGCCAGTCCGCGCGCCATTGCGTGACCTCATCAATTGCAATTCAGCATTCCTCTCGAAGAATGCGTTTGCATGGCCGGCAGTTCAAAAGGCGATCAACTGCAGTCATTTCCCATTCTCAATTTTTTCTTCGATCATTTTTATCACAATGTCCGCCGCGCTCGTGCGCGTCTGGCGGGCGAAAATCACCAAACCGTCGCGCAACTCGCGGGGTAAGCGCAGGGTGAATTGCGTCATCTCGCACTCGGGTGCCGTCGCGTTCTTGCGCGGGCGGCCAGGACGACGGGTTTCTGTGGGCAAGGAGTCGGCCTGGGAAGCCGACGGCATTTTGGTCGGGGCTGCCGGGGCTTCCGGCTGCAAAGGGCTGACGGGACTTGCGGCTTCGGCTTTTTCCATTGGCGCGTATTGCGCGTCGCCGGCGGAACTGGCCTCGTCGGCAAGAACGAGTTTTGCAAGATCAGGAAATGGACTTTTTCGCACGGGCTTCAAAAGTCTTGGAGTTGTCACCTCAGTCGGGACGATGGGCGCGTCTGCGGAATAACCGGCACTCACGCCGCGACCTCCACGGCTTCGTTGAGCACGCCGATGACCTCTGTCACGAGGGCTCGCGTATTTTCCCTCGCGCTCAGAATCGC
>JANYDZ010000180.1 GCA_025363375.1 Hyphomicrobiales bacterium | reverse complement strand
CGTGGACCATGCTTGCGACAAGAGCCATCGTATTTAGCGCGGCCTTCCTCGCCTTTGCGCCGGCGCAAGCCATCGCCGCCGACAATCCCATGAGCTTTGCCCTGGACGTCTCGCTCTCGCGCGCCGCCGCAACCAAACTCGCGTCGACGAAAGAGGGAATCGAGATCGCCGCCTATTGGTACGGCGAGCCGACGAAAGCCGCCAAAAAGCGCGCCGACGATATGGGCAACATCAATCTTGGCCAAGAAAAAGCGCGGCTTCCCGGCACGGGAGGGCGCGCGGAGATTTCCGGCAAGGGCGCGAAAGTCAAGGATGTGGGACTGACGCAAGGGGGCGCGGTCAAAGTGAATCTCAACGTCTATTCCGCCCGCCTCGGCAACAAGGACAACATCCTCGATTGCAGCTTCTTCGACGACGACCTGCAGCTGGCGCGCCTCAAGCCGATCGCGGTTCTGTGCAAGCTGATTGGCGAGAAATAGGCGTCCCATCCGCTCCGCAAAAGACCGCTCTGCAAAAAAAAACCTTGCCCGTGTCGCCAAACTTTCGATACTGTCGCGATAAGCACGACAGGAGGACAGCCATGCCTAAACTCATCGACCGCCGCGGTTTTCTCAGGACATCCGCTGTTGCGGCGGCCAGTCCGTTCATGTGCGTCGAGCCGGCGCGCGCGGCGCCGATCGAGACGCCGACCGTCGATCGGCTTTCCATCCGCGTCATCCTCGACGGCGCCGCAAATTCTTTCTACCGCCCGGCGGAAGTCGCCGGCGTGAAGAGCGAGCGCCCGCCGGCCAACGCCGATTATCGCCGCGCCTTGCACAACGAATGGGGCCTGTCGCTGTTTCTCGAATCCACGCGCGCCAGCGACGCGCGCGTCATCATGCTCGACTTCGGCTATACGCCGGAGACGTTGCTGAACAACATCGAACTGCTCGGCGTAGATCCCAAAAAGATCGACGCCATGGTGGTGAGCCACGGCCACTACGACCATTTCGGCGGGTTGCTCGGCTTCCTCGACAAATTCCGCTCCGCTCTGCCCGCCGACGTCAAACTCTACACCGGCGGCGAGGACAATTTCTGCCATCGCTGGCAGGGCGCGCCGGGCTCGTTCTCCGATTTCGGCGCTCTGGATCGGCGCGCGCTCGTGGCCCGTCAGGTTTCGACCGTGCTTACGGAAGCCCCCGTCGTCGTCGCCGGCCACGCTTTTACGACGGGGCCGATCAAACGCGCGTCGAGCGAAAAAGTTTTGCCCAACACCAATGTGGAATTCGGCGTCAAGGACGGGCTTGGCTGCAACGCGGCGCATTACACGCCGGCGGAATTGCAGGGCAAGATCGTGCCGGACGAGCATCTGCACGAACACGCGACCTGCTTCAACATTCGCGACAAGGGCCTCGTCGTCATCACCTCCTGCGGCCACGCGGGCATCATCAACACGATCAGAACGGCGCAGGAAGTCTCCGGCGTGCGGAAAATCCACGCGCTTGTCGGCGGCTTCCATCTCGGCCCCGCGCCCGAGCCCTATCTCAACGATGTCTTGGCGCAGTTGAAGGAGATCAATCCCGACGTCGTCATTCCCATGCATTGCAGCGGCCAGAATTTCGCCGACGCGATGGCGAAGACGATGCCGGGAAAGCTGCTGGCCTCGACCACGGGCGCGCGGCTCACGTTCGGCGCATGAGTCTTCTCGCGCGCGCAGGCCTGCTGGCGGCGTTGTGCGCGGCGGCGCCCGCCGCGCGCGGGGAAAGCCCGCGCTCCCCCGGCGCGCTGATGGACGCGCTCATGTGGGGCAAGGAGCCCGTCGGCGGGCCTTTTGCGCTCGTTGACCAGCACGGGAGCCTGCGCACGGACGCGGAATTTCACGGGCGCGTCGTGGTGTTGTATTTCGGCTATACCCGATGTCCCGACGTTTGCCCGGCGGATGTTTTGTCGATCACGCTGGCGCTGCAAAAGCTCGGGCCGCGCGGCGCCGGCGTGCAGCCGATTTTCGTTACCCTCGATCCTGAGCGCGACACCAGGGAATTGCTCGGCGATTATCTTGGCTCGTTTGATCCGCGCTGGATCGGCTTGACGGGCGATCTTGCGGCCATCCGCAAGCTGGCGCTGGATTTCAAGGTCTGGTTCGCGAAGGCGGAAGGCGGCGGGGCGGGGGAATACGCCATCGACCACACGAGTTTCATTTTTCTTTTGGGGCGCGACGGGAAATACGTCGGCTTTCTGCCGCCGGGAACGGGGGCGGAGCGGATTGTGGAGGCGGTGGGCGCAATGGAGAGGGAACAATCGCAACGGCCTTGAGCCGCGCGGCCGCGCTCGTCAACGCATGCGTCGTCGCGACGGGAAACGAACGGGATCTTAACGGTTTCGCGGCCGTCAATCCTATGAAGCGGCGACTACTTGTAAATCTCCGCCGCGATTTTCAGCAGTCGCTCCTGGTGCTCGAACGTGCCGCCGCCGAACATCTTCGCGAACATATAGGGGCGCGCGTCGTCGTTGGTCTTTTCCGCGACGC
>JANYDZ010000178.1 GCA_025363375.1 Hyphomicrobiales bacterium | reverse complement strand
AGCAAGGCGTCGCGATAGATCGGCTGCGCCAGAATGCGGCTCATGGTGCGGTTGCCGAACTCGCTGTTCACATTGTCAAAACCCAGCGCGATGGAGACGATGGGAATGAGAAAGCCGAGAAAGGCCACGAAGGACGGCAAGGGATCTTTCGCCGTCGTGAAGATGCGCAGGAAAACGAAACGGTCTTCGCCCACGAGTTCCTTGACCTCGCCGATCGTCGCGTAAACCGCGCCGGCGCCCGTGAGGAAAATCAACGCGCCCAGCAGCAGCATGCGCCACGACGCGAGATTGTCGGCGAGCTCCTTCATCATCACGGTGCCCGCGCCCTGAAGCGCCCAGCCTTCACGCCGCATTGGGAATCCCCTTGAAAAAGCGAGTGTAGACATCCTCAAGCGACACGGTTTCGGCGCCGATCATGGAGAGGTTGCCGCCGGCCTGGACGACGGCGCGCGCCACGGCGGGGCGCAGATCGCCCAGCGCCTCGACGCGCAAAACATTCTTCTCGGTTGTGACGCGCGAGACGCCCTGCACGCGGGAAATCGCGTCCTCAAGGCCCGCGCCCTGCGCTTCGACGCGAATGACATGCGAGCCGCCGACGACGTTCTGCACGAGGTCGGAGACGCGGCCTGTGAGGCCGATCTTGCCCTTGTTGAACAGCGCGACGCGGTCGCAAACGGACTGCACCATCTCCAGCATGTGCGACGACAGCAGGATCGTCATGCCTTCGTTCTTGAGCGAAAGAATGAGTTCCAGGAACTCGCGCGACGCCTGCGGATCGAGACCGCCGGTGGGCTCGTCGAGAATGGCGACAGTCGCGCCTTTCATCAGAATTTCCGCGATGCCAAGCCGTTGCCGCATGCCGCGCGAATAAGTGCCGACCGGACGACGGCCCGCGTCGACGAGGCGCACGCGCTCCAGCGCGGCGTTGATGCGTTTGTCGATGTCGGCGCCCGGAATGCCGCATAGTTTCGCGGTGTAGCGCAGGTTCACGACGCCTGTAAGCGTGTCGTAGAACCCCACTTGATCGGGCATGTAGCCGACGCGGCGCTTGACTTCGAGCGGTTGGCGCAGCGGGTCGAAACCCGCCACCGCGGCGGTCCCCGATGTGGGCTCGGTGAGGCCGAGCATCATCAGAATCGTCGTCGTCTTGCCCGCGCCGTTGGGCCCGAGGAGGCCGAAGACTTCGCCAGCTTCAACCGTCATGTCGATATGATCGACAGCGACCGCCGTGCCGTAAGTTTTCGTGAGCGCCTCGGTTCGAATGACCGGTTCGCTCATCTGCGTCCAAACCTTCCCACGGCGCCGACAAGAACGAGCAGCGCGACCGCGATGACGCCGAGGCCGGTGACGCCCCACCACGTCGAGGTGAGGACGCTGACGCGGTAGCTGGCGGATTCGGAGATGCCGTCGCCGGAGGCGCGCATGCTCACGACATAATCGCCAGAGATGGCTTGCGCCGCCGGGGTGATCAGAGCGGCGACTTTCACGTCTTCGCCGACCGGCACTTCAACGACTTCCTTCGGATCGAAGGTGACTTTCCAGCCGCTGGGCGGGCTCGCCGAAAGGCTGACGCCGCGCGCCGACGCCGTGCCGCTGTTGCGCAGAACCATCTGCACGGTGCGCTCCTGGCCGGCGTAGGCCTCGCCGCTGAGGCGCTCGTCCTGACCTGAAAGAGAGACCGTCGGCTGTCCCGCGATGTCGGCGGTGAGTTTCGACTGCACCGTCACCTTTTCGCCGGCGACGGTGAGGTTGATCGGCGTCTGGCCGGCGGCGGCGCGCGGGCCGGGCTTCACCGCGATGGTGATGTCCTTGCTCTCGTTGGCCTTGATGACGAGGCTGGTGATCTCCTGGGTGTTGTAGCCTTCCTTGAAAGTGGTGGTGAAGCCGGCGGGCGCTTCCGCGCGCAGCGTCACGGTCGTGTCGGCGGAGGCCTCGTTCTTCACCGCCACGTTGAAATCGAAGCTCGATTTCGGCGTGCCCTTCAGCACAGGGAACTTCGGCGTCGCCGTGAGTTTGGCGGCCAGCGGCTCGGCCAGATTGATGGTGATCGGCAGCGTGGACTTGCCGTCCTCTCCCGCCGCGTTGACCGTCATCTGGTAGACGCCGGGCTTGGCGGTGGCTGGAATGTTGAATTTCAGCGTCAGGCTGGCGCTGCCGTCGTAATCGACAAAGGCCGCGCTGGCGGGCTTGCCGGAACCTTCAAGCGAGGGCTTCCAGTCGTCGGGCGCGCCGGTCATCGTCAGCGCGGTGCGCTGCGGCTTTAGGCCGTAATTGTAGATTTTGAGGGGGACGCTGGTTTCCTCGCCGGCGCGCAATTGCACAACCGGGAAATCAGTCGTCAGGTAAAGCCCTTTGATATTGTCAGGGCTTGCGTCTTTAGCAAAAGCCGCGCCCGCGGCCAACAAACCAACAAGCGCCAGAACGCGTACGCGCATGCGCCAACCTCCCGTTTTCGAAAACCAACTCAACCACGTCCGGGGATCCGGATCCGGGCTTCGGATAGCAGGCATGCTGATACGGCAAATTGACCGACGATTGCAAGCGTCTTGCTCAAGCTCGTTAACCCAACGGTAATTATGATTAACGCGAGGGACGGCCGCGCCCGTCTATTTCCCGTAAGGCCCCACCTTCGCCAGCGCCCGCTCCACCGGGCCGCGGTCGATGAGGGCTTCCACTGGCACGACGCGTTTGAGATAGCCGCGCTTCATGTAGAAATCCTGCATGTCCACAATGTTCTCGGGAATGATCGCGCCGTCGGGATTGACCTCGCTCCAGGTCATGTTCTCGTAGACAGCCGGGTCCTTCACCGGCGTGTGCTTGACCAGCCAACCGATCACTTCAGCCCGGTTCGGGCCTTTGCGCGCGGCTTCGAGATAATAACGGGCGCCCTTGATATAGGCCGTGGTAAAGCGATCCAGCAGTTCTCGGTTTTTCTGCGCCCAGTCGAGATTGTAGAACATGCCGCTGACTTCGAGCCTGGCGCCGATGACATCGTCCGGGTCGAGGAACGCCACGCCGCCAGCCAGCACGGCGTTGCGGTCGAGCGGCGGCACCAGCACGGCGGCGTCGATGGCGCCGCTGGTCAGGGCCAGCACGGTCTCGGGCATGCCGAGGCTCTTGATGTCGATGTCGTCAAGGCTGAGGCCGGCTTTCGCCAGCACTTTGGCGGTCTCGTATTCGGTCTGGGCGCCCGCGCCCGTGGTGGCGAAACGCAGCCCCTTCAGATCCTTGATCTCCTTCACCTTGGGCGCGATGTCCTTGCGCAGCACGAGCTTGTGATGCACGGGCGATTGCGCCCTGTTGGCGAAATAGCGGATCGGCATGCCGTCGGCGATGGCGTTGAAGAAAGAGGCGCTCATGCCGCCGCCCATCAGGGAAATATCGCCCCGCGCGATTTGCGGCACCATGTCGGCGCCGGAGCGGAACGGGATGATCTCGACTTCAAGGTCCTGTTCTTTAAAGAAGCCCTTCTCGATGGCGCAGATCAGCGGGCCGTCGCCAATGGTCGGCACGCTGCCGATGACGAGCTTGGTGGCCGCGTGCGATGTTTGCGCGGCGACCAAAAGACCCGCGAACGCCGCGAACCCATTGAGAATTCTCTTCACGTGTCCCCCTCCAGAATTGCGCGGAATGATAGAACCGGATCACAACGGGTCAAGACGGCGCTTCAGATGAAGGGAAAAGCGCCGTTTCCGGCGGGATCACACGTAGATCGGCCGCCATCCCTCCGGAAAAACGGGATTGTTGAAATAGCCCCGGATCGTCCTGGCGTCGCCATCGGATGTATAGACAAGCCCGCAATAGGAGCAGCGCTGCGATTTCTGCGCCCACGCGGCGGTGACCCCGGCGCTGGCGAGCAGGCTTGGCGCAAGCTCCTCCTGCGGCGAATCGGGTTTCTTGCACAGGCTTGCGGGGCAGGACAATTGTGTTTTGGGCAAAGCGATCACTCCGTCAGGAGCCATTGTTAGCACGGAGCGCCTCGCCGGAGGAAATTGTTTAGCTAAAGCGCGCGGAATGTCGCCAAACAGGACTAAATGGGCTCATGCAAGGTTAAATATCGCGCTCGCAACCATCGCAAGACTCGTATTGTGGAAATCAACGGTTTCCCCGCGGTCCGAAAATATCACGTCGACGCCCGCCTGAACCATCTTGCTTGTCGCGTCCGCGGCGCTGGCGTAGCCAAAGCCTGTCAGGTTCAGAATGTCCCAGCTGTCGAAGCCATAGACTTGATCGGCGCCAGGCGCCCCAGATTCGAAAAGAAACGTGTCCGCGCCACGCCCGCCGATGAGAATATCGTTGCCCGCGCCGCCGTTGAGCGTGTTGGCCCAATTCGTCATTGCGGTCTGGACGAAAACGCGCAACGCCGCCGCCGTATTGGACTGGTACTCGGCGCTCTGCGAAAAGCCGTTGACGACGCTTTCGCGCGCCGCGCCGCCATTCAGTCGATCAAGCCAGCCCGCGAGGCCGTCGGCGTCCGGCGCGCGCCGCAGCACGTTGTTGTAGAGCTGCGCAACGAATGCGCCGTTGTTCAAAGCGCCATAAAGAGACTGAAATTCGGTGGAATTAATGAAACCGGTCGTGATGCCCGCCAGCGACCGGCCGCCAGCCAGGGCATTGACCCAGCCCTCGAAACCAGCCGCATCCGGAGTCCGGCTCAGGGTTGCGCCATAGAGGCGGTATACGGCGCCCATATTGGCCGCGCCCAGAACGTTGGACGCAAAAGCGCGCGCCGCGGGCTCCGCGTCCAGTTGATATTCCCGGCTCTCGGAAAATCCCACGACAACGCCGGCGCGCGCGGCGCCGGCGTCAAGCAAGGCCACCCAGTTTGCGAGCCCCGCCGCGTCCGCTGTCCGGCCAAGCAGATTGGCATACAGACGCGCCACAAACCGCGAATTGTCGAGGCCGCCGTATTCGCTCTGAAATTCGGACGCCGGAATCAGGTTGGCCGCGATGTCGGCAAGGGCGACGCCGGCATCCAGTTGCGCCGCCCATGCGGCAAGGCTCTCCGCATCCGGGTCGCGGCCGAGAACCGCGCGATAGAGCGCGAATATGGATTTCTGCGCGGCGGAAAGCGGCAGTTCGTCGCCGCCGGAAAGGGAATCATTGCCCGCGCCGCCCAGCAGCGTATCGTTGCCCGCGCCGCCGTCGATGGAATCGTCGCCGCCGTTGCCGGTCAGCAGGTTGGCGGCCTCGTTGCCGTAAACCACGTCGTTGCCGGCGCCGCCGACCGCGTTCTCGATGCTGGCTCCCACCGCGATGGACACATTGCCCGTCAGGCCGCCAATATTGGAAAAGGCGCCGGCGTTGAGGTTGATCATCTGGTTCTGGTTGAAGCCTGAGACGTTCAACGTATCGGTTCCGCCGCCGTCCCAGATGCACATGACGGGGTTGGTGTTTGTGGTGAAATCGTAGACGCCGCCGGCATTGCTTCCAAAGCCGTAGACCGTATCGCCGGCGCGCGTGGAAAAATTTGCGCCGTAAATATTCTGCAGCGCCAGCACGTCGTCGAGCATCAGGGTGTCGGGATAGGAGCCGTAGCTCGCGGTCGTGTTGATCTCGCTGAAATAGCTCATCACGGTGTACTGGCGCGTGTCCTGCGTGAATTGCGCGTTGGCGCCGTAGGTGATGGAAACGCCCGCCGCCGCGTTGTAGAGGCCGGGATGCGACAGGCCCGCCGTGTGGCCAATTTCGTGAATCAGCGCGAAATACGAATAGGTTCCCGCCGACAGATTCGTGGTTGAAACCGAGGCCGTGTTGAGCCGCACATCGCCCGCGCTCGCCGACGAACCGGGATAGTAGGAATAAGCGCCGGCCCCGTCGGTCGAGGAGGCGTAGTTGGAGAACAGCATGGTGGCGTTGTCGCTGACGCCGCCCGGATTGACCAGCGTGAAGGCGAGCCCGCAGATCTCCGAATACATGGCCAGCGCCCGTTGCACGGCGGCGACCTGCGCCGCGCTCAACACGCTGAACGGCGCGACAGCGCCCGCTGCGTTGACGCTGTTCGCGAATGTGGCGCGCGCCGCCCAGGATACGGTGGCGCCTGTTCCCGGCGTCGCGCTCCAGGACAGGTCGGTGTCGATGACGCCGGCGCCCATCTGAGGGTCGAACGACGCCCGCGAACCCGCCGTGACCGAAACTTCATATTGTCCCGCGCCGGAATTGTTGTAGGCGCCGGCGTCGAGGTAGTAGACGCCGCCGGCGGGCGCGACGAAGGTGAACAGGGAATTGCCGCCCGGCAATGCGTCGTCGTTTTGCGCCAGCACGGCGGAGCCCGACGCATCGTAGAGCCGCAGATAGGGATCGGCGACGTTGTTCACGCCCGTCCCGGTCATGGCGCAAGCGTATATCTGCCCGGCGACGAGATCGAGGCGATACCAGTCATGATCGCCGGCGGCGGCGAGCGTCCCCTGGGCGGATTGGCCGACGCCAAGCGCGTAGGCGGTCGAGGGCGCCGCGGCGGCGTCGGCGGATTCGATGAAAAGGGGCATCGAAAGTGTCTCGTGAAGTGGAAAATTCTGGAAAAAATGTGCGAACTAGCAAAACCTGTATGCCGGTCGATTATGACGAAAAACGCGCGGCGCGCAAATTTTCCACGAACTTTGGAGCGGACGCCGCCCTCACTTGCCCAACCGCGCCAGCGCCCTCTCCACGACCCCCGTATCCACCAGCGCCTCGACCGCCGAAACCTTCGGCACATAGCCCCGTTTCGCGTAAAACGCCTGCTGGTCCAGAATGGACTCGACCATGACCCGCCCGTCGGGATTGATCGTGCTCCACACCATGTCGGCGAAGATCGCCCGGTCCTTGATCGGTGAATATTTGACGAAATAATCGATCATCTCGTTGCGGTTGGCGCCGCCGCGCGCGGCTTCGAGGTAGCACCTTCCGCCGCGGATGTGCGCCATGGCGAAGCGTTCAAGCGCGTCGCTGTTTTTGGCCGCCCAGTCGGTGTTGTAAAAAAGCCCGCCGACCTCCATTTTCGGCCGCACCGTCGCGTCGATCTCCAGCAGCTTGAAGCCGCCGCCCTTGATGGCCGCCGCGTCGAAAGGCGGCACGAAAATCGCGCCATCGATGGCTCCGTTCTGCATGGCGGCGACGGCCTGAGGCGGGGCGAGCGCTTTGGTGTCGACGTCGTCGAGGCCGAGGCCCGCCGCCTCCAGCGCCTTGCCAAGTTCATATTCGCTGACGCCGCCCGTGGCGCTGATGCCGATGCGCAGACCTTTGATGTCGCGGATGGTCTTCGTCTTGCCTTCGAACTCCTTGCGCAAAACCAGCGCGTGAAACACCGGCGATTGCGCTCGGTTGAGGAAGTAGCGCAGCGGCATGCCCTGCGCGGCTGAATTGAAATAGGACGCGCTGACGCCGCCGCCGATCATGGCGAGATCGCCGCGCGCGATGAGCGGCGTCATGTCGGAGGCGGTGCGAAACGGCGTGAGGTCGATCTCGAGATCGACCTCGCGAAAATAGCCGCGCTCGATCGCGCAGATGGAGGCGCCGTCGCCGACGTTCGGCACCGTGCCGACAACGAGTTTCGTGGCGCCCTGGGCCTGCGCGGCAAGCAGCATGAAGACGGCGATGTGTTTGAGCATTGCGATGTCCCGGCGAACCGGCGCGGACTAGACCCACTCGCGCGGCATGGGTCAAGCCGGCGGGTCAAGCGCTGCGGGTCAAGCGCTGGCGCGCGCGCGCGCCCTGCGTTAGCATCGCCCGCGCGCGGATCGCGCGGCTCCGGGAATGCGTCATGTTGCGTCTGCTCCACCTGTTCCTCGCGCTCGCCTGCGCCGCCGCGCCGGCGCGCGCGCAGGAAGTCTTCGACAAGCTCATCACCATCAATGTGGCGGGCACAACGGGCGGCGGCATCGATCTCGTCAGCCGGTTGGTGTCGCGGCATTTCGGCAAGCACATCGCCGGCAAGCCCAATGTCGTCGTGCAGAACATGCCGGGCGCCGGCGGCATCCGCGCGGCGGCCTGGCTGGCGGATGTCGCGCCAAAGGACGGCAGCGCCTGGGCGATCTTCGCGGGCGGACCCATCATCGAGCCGCTGATCGGCGCGCGCAATCCCGGCTATGACATGAGCCAGTTCAACTGGGTCGGCGCGGTGGCAAAGGACGTCGGCCTCTGCGTCGCCATGGGCAATTCGCAGTTCAGGACAATCGACGACGCGCGCAAGGCCGAGATGGTCGTCGCCGGCACCGGCGCGGGCTCCGAGACGGACACCTATCCCGTTGTTCTCAACGAAGTGCTGAAGACGAAGATGAAACTCATCACCGGCTATCTCGGCACCAAGGAAACCATCATGGCGATGGAAAACGGCGAAGCGCACGGGCGTTGCAGCTTCGCCCTCTCCGCCATCAAGATCACGCGGCCCGAATGGATACGCGACAGGAAAATCAACATGTTGTTTCAACTGTCGCTGGAGAAGAGCCCGGAATTGCCGGACGTGCCGCTGGTGTTCGACTATGTGACGAACGACGCCGACCGTCGGTTGCTTGAACTGATGGTGGCGACAAAGGCCATCGCTCTGCCCTTCGCCGCGCCGCCGGGCGTGCCGCCGGCCCGCATGAACGCCCTGCGGCGGGCTTTCGACGCGACGATGAAGGACCCTGAGTTTCTCGCGGAGGCGAAGAAGATGCTGCTGGATGTGGAGCCGACCAGCGGCGAGGCCACGCAGGCGGTGGTCGCCAGGCTCTATGCGACGCCGTCGGCGGTGGTGGAGCGGGCGAAAAAATTGCTGACGGTGAACTGAACGGCGCGTCGAGCGCTTGCGCTGACAGGCGCGCGCGGAAGCGCTATAGGCTGCCGGCGCCCGTCGACGCGGGCGCATGCGCACAATCATGGAAGGGCCCCGGTCGGAATGAGCCGCCTCATATCAAGCGAGTCGCCGCGCATCTTCGACAATGCGCTGCTGGAGCGTTTTTCACGGGCGCATCCACGCCTGCCGATCTTCATGTTTATGCCTGTGGTTGTGGCGCTGGGCTGGTTCGCTTTGCGCGACATGCCCGCATGGCGAGCCATTTCAGCCGCCCTGCTCGGCTACTTTCTCTGGACCCTGCTGGAATATTTCGGCCATCGCCAGGTCTTCCACTGGGTTCCGCCGGGCAAGCTCGGCGCCCGCCTGCATTTCCTCATCCACGGCGTCCATCACGACTACCCCAACGATCCCTGGCGCCTGGTCATGCCGCCGCTGATGAGCCTGCCGGTCCTGGGGATCGCCGCGGCCCTGATTTGGGCCGTGTGCGGGGCGCCGTACTTCGCCCCCGTGCTTGCCGGCTTCGGCCTTGGCTACATCGCCTACGACACCCTGCATTACGAGTTGCACCACCGCGAGCAGCGCACCCGGCTCGGCAAATGGCTCAAACGACGTCATATGCTGCACCATTTCCGCGATCCGACACGCGGCTTTGGCATCAGCTGCCCCTGGCTGGATTTCGCTTTTGGCACCCTCGCGAGGGAAAAGTCCGACGCGCCCTGAGACTATTTGCCCTTGCGCGCACAGTCCACGTTGGTTTGCCGAGGGGGACCGGCGGGTGTAATTGATCCGCTGCAAGCGCGGCCGCCCATGCCGGCCCCATCACCCGGAATTTCGTGACCCAAACTCCCGCCTCCAAAACCCCGCTCCTCGACCGCATCGAGACTCCTTCGGATCTGCGCAAGTTGCCGGTCTCGGACCTGCGTCAGGTCGCCGACGAATTGCGGAGCGAAACCATCGACGCGGTGTCCGTCACCGGCGGTCACCTCGGCGCGGGCCTTGGCGTTGTCGAACTCACGGTGGCTTTGCACTATGTTTTCAACACGCCCGACGACCGGTTGATCTGGGATGTCGGCCATCAGGCCTACCCGCACAAAATTCTCACCGGCCGCCGCGACCGCATCCGCACCCTGCGGCAGGCTGGCGGCCTCTCCGGCTTCACCAAGCGCGCCGAGAGCCGCTACGATCCCTTTGGGGCCGCGCACTCGTCGACCTCGATCTCCGCCGGCCTCGGCATGGCCGTTGCGCGCGATCTCTCCGGCGGCAAAAACAACGTCGTCGCCGTCATCGGCGACGGCGCCATGTCCGCCGGCATGGCTTATGAGGCCATGAACAACGCCGGCCATCTGCATTCGCGCCTCGTCGTCATCCTCAACGACAACGATATGTCCATCGCCCCGCCGACCGGCGCCATGTCCGCCTATCTCGCGCGCCTCGTGTCGAGCCGCACCTACCAGTCGTTTCGCGAGACGGCCAAGCAACTGGCGCGCCGCCTGCCGAAATTTTTTTACGACCACGCCAAGAAGACCGAGGAATATTCGCGCGGCTACTGGATGGGCGGCACGATGTTCGAGGAGCTCGGCTTCTATTACGTGGGGCCCATCGACGGGCACAATCTGGATCAACTCCTGCCGATCCTGAAAAACGTGCGCGACAATTCGACCGGGCCGGTGCTCGTCCATGTCGTCACCAAAAAGGGCAAGGGCTATCCGCCCGCGGAAGCCTCCGCCGACAAGTACCACGGCGTCAACACATTCGACGTCATCACCGGCGCCCAGGTCAAAGCCAAGGCCAACGCGCCCGCCTATACAAAAGTTTTCGCCGACAGCCTGATCATGGAGGCCGCGCGCGACGACAAAATCGTCGCCGTCACCGCCGCCATGCCGTCCGGCACCGGGCTCGATCATTTCGGCAGGGCCTTTCCCGCGCGCACTTTCGATGTCGGCATCGCCGAGCAACACGCGGTGACATTCGCCGCGGGCCTCGCGACCGAAGGCTACAAGCCCTTCTGCGTGATCTATTCCACCTTCCTGCAACGCGCCTACGATCAGGTCGTGCACGATGTCGCCATCCAGAACCTGCCGGTGCGCTTCATGATGGACCGCGCGGGGCTCGTCGGCGCCGACGGCCCCACGCACGCGGGCTCTTTCGATCTCGCCTACCTCTGCTGCCTGCCCAACATGGTCGTCATGGCGGCCGCCGACGAAGCCGAACTGGTCCACATGGTCGCGACCGCGGCGGCGCACGACAGCGGCCCCATCGCGCTGCGTTACCCGCGCGGCGAAGGCGTTGGGGTCGATATGCCCGAACGCGGCATCCCCCTCGAAATCGGCAAGGGGCGCGTCCTTCGCGAAGGCGCGCGCGTCGCGCTGCTGTCGCTCGGCACGCGCCTCGCCGAAGCCCTGAAAGCCGCCGAGGATCTTGCCGCCTACGGGCTCTCAACGACGGTCGCCGACGCGCGCTTCGCCAAGCCGCTCGACCGTGACCTGCTGCGCAAACTTGCCGCCAACCACGAAGTGCTGGTCACCATCGAGGAGGGCTCGTCCGGCGGCTTCGGCGCGCTGGTGTTGCAAACCCTCAGCGACGACGGCGCTTTGGATCAAGGCGGCCTGAAAGCGCGCATGATGGTCCTGCCCGACGCTTTCCTCGATCACGACAAGCCCGAGCGCATGTATGCGAAGGCGGGCCTCGACGCGAAAGGCATCGTGCGTAAAGTGCTGGAGACCCTGGGGCGCGAGGAAGAAGCGGCGCGCGGGATGATCGCGTAGGGGCGGGCGCGTTGGTCAACAGGCGAACAACATTCACACCCCGTCGCTTGCCGGCTCCTCGCGCTTCCAGATGGTTTGCCCGCCGTCGACGCGCAGATCCGCGCCTGTGACGAAGCTCGCCTCCTCGCTGGCCAGAAACAGCGCGGCGTTGGCGACCTCCTCCACCGTTCCCGTGCGTTTCAGCGCTTGTCCGGGCCCGCGAATCCTGTTGGAGTTTTCGCGCGTGCCGTAGCGGCGCAGGCTGCGTTCGGTATCGATCGGCCCCGGCGAAATCGAATTGACGCGGATGTTTTCAGTTCCATAGTCGAGCGCCAGAACGCGCGTGAAATGATGGATGCCGGCTTTCGTCGAGCAATAGCCGACGCGGCCATGCAGCGCGAAATGCCCGTGGCTCGAAGCGATGTTCACGACGGAGCCGCCGCCCGAAGCGCGTATTTGCGGCAGCGCATATTTGCACATGAGAAACATGCCGGTGAAATTGATTTTCAGCGCGCGCTCCCAATCCTCAAGCGCGATATCCTCGACCTTGCCGTCGGGCGTGACCGTCGCGACGGAATTGACCAGAACCGTCAATTTGCCGAAGCGCAACACGGCGTCGCGCGCCGCGCGCTCGCATTGCCCGGGCTCGCCCACGTCGACCGCGAGGCCCGCCGCGCGTCCCCCGGCGTCGGCGATGGATTTCGCGACGGCGTTCGCCTTTTCCGCGCTGATGTCGGCGATCAGAACCGACGCGCCTTCCGACGCGAAGCGCCGCGCGATGGCGCCGCCGATCTCGCCGCCGCCGCCCGATACGAGCGCGACGTGGCCTGTCATTCGTTGCGTCATCGTTCCCCCCTTGCCCGCATGCGCGGACTATTGCTGCCCAGGCACGCCGCCGATCATGCGCACAATTTCAGTGATCTGCCCGCGTTGCGCGTCGATCATCGCGGCGAAATTTTCCGGCCCGCCGGCGCGCGGCAATTGCGCGCTGACGGCGAATTTCTCGCGCAATTGCGTCTCGGCCGCGATTGTCCGCACGTCCCGCGCGATGCGGTCGCGCGTCTCGCGCTTCATGTCGGCGTTGCCGAAGAAGCCGTTGAACCCGTCGGCGCTCAGTTCGGGGTAACCGGCCTCCGCCACCGTCGGGACTTCGCCGGCGCCTTCAAAACGATCGCGGTTGAACAGGGCGAGCATTTTCACCGCGCCGCTCTGCATCATCGGCCGCACGGTGCCGAGTCCGCCGCCGAAGACGTGGATGCGTCCGCTGGCAAGGTCCTGCAACGCCGGGCCAATCTCCTTGTAGGGCACATAGGACATGGCGAGTCCCTGATTTTTCTGGAAACTGGCGAACAGGAACTGCGGCAGTCCGGCGGTCGCGGTCCAGTTCACCGTGCCCGGATGCCCGCGCGCGTAAACCTCCAGTCCCTTGAGAGTTGAAAACGGCAGCGAGGCGGTCGCCGCGACGCCGAGCAGGCTGTCGATGGCCGCGGTCACGGGAACCAGGTCCCGCGCGGGATCGTAGGGCAAATCCTTCGTCACCACGGGGCTGATGGTGATGGGGCCGCCGTAGGAAAACAACAGCGCGTGATCGTCGCGCGCCTTGATGAAACTCGACACGGCGATGACGCCCTCGGCGCCCGGGCGGTTTTCAACGACGACCGGCTGGCCCCACATCTGCGACAGGCGCTCGGCGTATATGCGCAGTCCGGTGTCGGCGCCCGTGCCCGCCGGAAGGGGAATGACAATCTTGACGGGCCGCTGCGGCCAGGTTTGCGCCGCGCCGGGACCGCCGCCGCACGACAGCGCCGCCGCCAGACCCGGAATGAGCAGCCATCCGCCAACGCGCATTGTTCTTCTCCGCTGAGCGCGCCCATTGTTTCGTCCTTTTGCCCGCCCGTCAAAGCGGACCTGGAACGCGCCGCGCGCGGAGCCCCCTACTAAATCGGCTTCAGCGCTGTTACATAGCGGAGGCACCAACCCGGGCCCGGTTCCGCCGGCAGGAGAACGCGACGATGAAATGGGAAGATTTCCGCCAGTCCGAAAACATTGAAGACCGGCGCGGCGGGGGGGATGGCGGCGGCGGGGGCTTTGCGCTTCCCGGCGGCGGCGGCGGGCTCGGCATGGGCACGCTGATCGTGCTCGGTCTTGTCGGCTGGATGCTTGGCATTGATCCACGCATCCTCATCGGCGGCGCCGAGATGATCAGCGGCGGCCGCGCGCCGCAAGTCCAGCAGCAACAGGCCTCGCGCCCGAGCGCGCCGCCCGCCGATCAGATTGGCCGTTTTGTGGCCGGCGTCGTAGGCAATGTCGAGGATGTCTGGTCGGAAATTCTTCCCGCCCAGAAAGGCGTGAAATTCACGCCCGCGCCGCTGGTGATGTTCACCAGCGCCACAAATTCCGGTTGCGGCAGCGCGCAATCGGCCATGGGCCCCTTCTATTGCCCGAACGACCGCAAGATGTATCTCGACACCTCCTTTTTCCAGCTCATGCAGAAACGGTTCGGCGGCGGCGGCGATTTCGCCTACGCCTATGTGATCGCCCACGAAATGGGTCACCACATCGAGAACCTGCTTGGCATTCTGCCAAAAGTACAGCGCGCCCAGCAAGCCGCTTCGAGCACCGCCGAAGCCAACGCGCTTTCGGTGCGCGTGGAACTCATGGCCGACTGCCTCGCCGGCGTATGGGCCGCCGCCAGCAACCAGAAAAAGGCCTTCCTCGAACCGGGCGACGTTGAAAAAGCCATCGCCACCGCGCAGGCCATCGGCGACGATGTGCTGCAACGCGGCGCCGGGCGCAATCCCGTGCAGGAGACCTTTACTCACGGCGCGGCGGCGCAACGTCAGCAATGGCTGATGACCGGCCTGAAGTCCGGTCAGGTCGACAGCTGCAACACGTTCTCGAGGTGATCGCCATGCCGGGGATCGACGAGAAGCGCCGGTTCGTGCCGCTGAAGATCGCGGTGCTCGCCGTGTCGGATACGCGCGGCCTGGCGGACGACAGGTCCGGCGATACGCTCGTCGACAGACTGACGAAGGCCGGTCACCTGCTCGCCGACCGCGCCATCGTCGCCGATGATGTCGAGGCCATTCGCGGCAAAGTGCGGGCCTGGATCGCCGACCCGAACGTCGATGTCGTCATCAGCACCGGCGGCACGGGCTTCACCGGGCGCGACGTGACGCCGGAGGCCATCGCGCCGCTGTTTGAAAAACACATGGAAGGCTTTTCCGCCGTCTTCCACCGCGTCAGCTATGACAAGATCGGCACATCGACGATCCAGTCGCGCGCCACCGCGGGGGTTGCGGGCGCGACGTACATTTTCGTGCTGCCGGGCTCGACAGGCGCCTGCAAGGACGCCTGGGACGGCATCCTTGTCCACCAGCTCGACTACCGTTTCATGCCCTGCAATTTCGTCGAGATCATGCCAAGGCTCGACGAACACCTGAAGCGCGGCGGCGGCAAGGCCTGAGCCTGCTGTTTTCAGACAACCGGGCGCAGACGGCACCGCATCGTCGCGGGCGCGGCAAGGCTGCGGCGCAGCGCCTCGAAACTCGCCGGTTTTGGCGGTAAATCACGCCGCCGCGCGATCAGGCCGTGAACCGGGTTCATGACGGGAAACAGCCGCGTTGTCAGCGAGTCGGGAATCGCCCGCATGATCGCCGAACGCGGCGAACGGCTTTCGGCCAGGCTGAACAGATCGACAATTTCCTCGATAAAGCCCGCTTGCGGGGCGTAACCGGCGCGCAGGATGAAGACCAGTTCGTTGCGCACGCCGGCGAGCCCGGCCGCCAGCACGCCCTCGGGCGCGGCCGCTTCGGCAAGCGAGCAACCCGCATGATCGGCGATTGTGCGCGCCTGATCCGCGCCCGTCAGCGCGGCCAGGGTCACGTCGCGTATCAAGCCCTCCACGGCGGCGGGCACGAGCGAGGCAAGCGTGCGCGCCATGGCCTCGGGCGAGGCCGAAACAGGAACGCCTGAAACGATCGAAAGCACGACGGCGGAAAACATAGGGAAAACATATCACGGATTCTAAAAGGGAAAATTGAATCCTCCACCGATTTGTCCACAGGCGGCTTGACAGAAATATTTTTGTTCCGTATTTGTTCTTTGTTCCCTATATGTACCAGAGCCTGTTTCGGAGCCGTCCATGCAAGCCAATCCGATGCGTCCGTCGTCTCCCGCCGTGCTTGCGCTCCTGCCGCGCAACGGGCGCATGAATATCGGCGCCCATCAGGGAAGCGGTTTCAGCGAGTCCACGCGTGTCGCGCCGAACCTGAGGCGCGGGCGCGGCGCGCTCACCAACCGCGGCGGCCGCTACGAACACGAGGCGCGTGAATCCGTTGACGACGGCTGGGGCGGACTGGAGGCGCTTGAGGCTTTGCGCACCGAAGTCACAATCGAACGGCCGAAGTCCATTATCGCCCGCAACGATTCGCCCGATCTTTCCTTCGACCGCTCGATCAATCCCTATCGCGGCTGCGAGCATGGCTGCGTCTATTGTTTCGCCCGCCCGACGCACGCCTATATGGGCCTCTCGCCCGGGCTCGATTTCGAAACGCGGCTGTTCGTCAAGGACGGCGCGCCCGCCTTGCTGGAGCGCGAATTGGCGGCGCGCGGCTACGCGCCGAAGACCATCGCCATAGGCACCAACACCGATCCCTACCAGCCGCTTGAGCGCCGCCACCGGGTGATGCGTTCCGTGCTTGAGGTTCTGGAACGGGCGAACCATCCCGTCGGCATCGTGACAAAGTCGCATCTGGTCACGCGCGACATCGACATTCTCGCGCGCATGGCGCGGCGCGGCCTCGTCAAGGTCGCCCTGTCGGTGACGACGCTTGACCGCAAGCTGGCGCGGCTGATGGAGCCGCGCGCCGCCAGTCCCGAGCGCCGTCTCGACGCCATCCGCCAATTGTCCGAGGCAGGGATTCCCGCGAGCGTCATGGTCGCGCCAATCATACCAGCCGTCAACGACGCGGAGATTGAAGCCATTCTGACGCGCGCCCATGCGATGGGCGCGCGCGAGGCGGGCTACGTCATGCTGCGTCTTCCGCTGGAAGTGCGGGACCTGTTCGGCGAATGGCTGCTCGAACATTTTCCCGACAAACACAATCATGTTATGTCGCTCGTGCGCGCCATGCGCGACGGCAAGGCTTATGACGCGGCGTTCGGCAAACGCATGACGGGAAGCGGTCCCTACGCCTGGATGATCGGGCGTCGTTTCGAGACGGCGAGCGCGCGGATCGGATTCAATCAGACGCGCCTGAAGCTGAGAACCGATCTGTTTACCGCGCCAGAACGCCAGGGCGCGCAACTGGCGCTTTTCTAGACTTCGTCGGGTTGCGGGTTGCGTGTGGCGTCGGGAGGTTGTCGTGAAGTTTTATTCAGGCGTTACGCTGGTGACGCTCGGCGTCGAGAATGTCGAGCGCGCCAGCGTCTTCTATGAAAGCCTTGGCTGGCGCCGGTCGAAGGGCGCGAGCCAGCCGGCGATTACGTTCTTTGCGCTCAATACACTGGCGCTGGCCTTGTTCCCGCGCGACGCGCTGGCCGCCGATTCCGGCATTGACCCTGGCAGGCTCGCGCCGCTCGGGACCTTCAGCGGGGTCGCCCTGGCGCAAAATCATGGCAGCAGGGCCGCCGTCAATTCGGTGATCGCGCAGGCGCGCGCGGCGGGCGCAACGATTGTCCAACCGCCGCGCGACGCCGACTGGGGCGGTTATCACGGCGTTTTCGCCGACCTTGATGGTCACGTCTGGGAAATCTGCTTCAACCCGTTCTTCCCGCTGGCGGCGGATGGATCGGTGACGCTTCCGCTGTAATAATGTCCGGAGGCGGGACCGTTGGATGACGATCGCAAAACCGGATTTTCAATTCGAATGGGCGCTGCGCCGGAAAGGCGTCTGGCCGGTCGCCGGGCTCGACGAGGCGGGGCGCGGTCCGCTCGCCGGCCCGGTCGCCGCCGCGGCGGTCATCCTTGACCCGGACCATATTCCCGAGGGACTCGACGATTCCAAGAAACTCTCGGCGGCGCGGCGCGAAAGGCTCTTCGAGAGCATCCTCGCCCGCGCGGCCGCGGTCAGCGTCGCCCTGGCGTCCCCGTCGGAAATCGACCGCCTGAATATTCGCGCGGCGAGCCTGCTTGCCATGCGCCGCGCGCTCGCCGCGCTGGCGCTGGCGCCCGCCCATGCGCTGATCGACGGCAACGTCCTGCCGCCGGACCTGCCCTGTCCCGCAACGACAATCGTCAAGGGCGACGCGCGCTGCGTCTCGATCGCCGCAGCCTCCATTGTCGCAAAAGTGACGCGCGACCGGTTGATGGAAAATCTGGACCGCGAATGGCCCGCCTACGGATTTGCGCGCCACGCCGGCTATCCAACCGCGTTTCACCGGGACGCGTTGAAAAAAAACGGTCCCTCGCCGTTTCACCGGCTTTCTTTCGCGCCCGTTCGCGCCGCGCTAACCCGGTCTTAACCCTGTTTCCGGACGCCCGTCCTAACCGCTTGGCAAATCTCAACAATACTTAAGAAAACCGTGCTGAAAAGGGACAACGTTTGCAGGACCTCCTAAACCCGGTCTTTACCTCGCTGCCGCATCTTCCTTCTTGTCAGTAAGCGTAACCGGTAAGTGTTTCATGCGTATCGCACATGCCGGAATGACCGGTTCGAAATCCCGTATTCAGGTCTCGCGTAACGGTATTTCGTCCGCCGTCATTCCGGCTGTGCCTTCGCCCGCTCCGGTGAACCAGATTCTTCTGGGCGACTGCATTGAGCAACTGGCGCGGCTGCCCGCCGCCAGCGTTGACCTCGTCTTCGCCGATCCGCCCTATAATCTGCAACTTGAAGGCGCCCTGTCGCGCCCTGACCAGAGCATGGTCGACG
>JANYDZ010000319.1 GCA_025363375.1 Hyphomicrobiales bacterium | reverse complement strand
GAGATTATCCTGACTGGAGAGCACGAAGGGGATCGTGAACTCCCGCAAGCCAATGACGAAGACGATCACAAACGCCGAGGCCAGAGCCGGCGCGATCAGCGGCAGCAGAATGCGCGTCTGTGTCGCGATCCAGCGCGCGCCCGACATTTCCGCGGCCTCTTCCATTTCGCGCGAAATCTGCGTGATGCGCGCGCGGGCGAGGCGCGTGGCGGTGGCGAGCCGATACGAATAGGCGATCACCAGAATCCAGATGGTGCCGTAGAGCCCGATGGGCAGCGAGAGATACAGCACCATCACCGCGAGCGCCGCGATGACGGCGGGCACGCCGAGCGACATAAACGAGAGAATGTCGAGCGCGCGTCTCCCCGGCAGGCTTGAGCGCGCGACGATCCACGCGATGAGCCCGCCAAGCGCCGCGACGATCAGCGCCGAGAGCGTCGCGACGACAAAGGTGTTGAACACCGCGCGCCAGAACACGGGATTGGCGAGGAAGACCCGGTAGGCGGTCGTCGACAGATCGCTCCAGGCCGCCGCGCCCGGCGGCGTGAAGCCGAAAAAACTCGTCCATAGCAACGTCGCCGCCGGCAACAGCGCGCCAAATCCAAAATAGAAGCCCAGCAAAACGAGCGCCGGGACTTTCCATTTGCCCAAAGGCAGGCGGCGCGGCGAAAAGCCCTTGCCCGTCACCGTGACGAAGCGCTCGGCGTGGCGGATCGCGCGGTTGTACAGCAGCAGCGCCGCGACGCCCATGAACAGAAAGGGCAGCGAAATCGCGCAGGCGGCGCCGTAGTTTGGCAGGCCGCTCGGCGGATTGAGTTCGGTGTAAATGCGATAGGCGAAAATGTTGAGCCGCGCCGGCAGGCCCATGATCAGCGGCAGTTCAAATTGCTCGAAAGTCACGAGCGTCACGAGAATGAGCGGCGCCAGCAAGCCCGGCCGCAGCACCGGCAACGTGACGCGGCGAAAGGTTTGCAACGCTGTCGCGCCCGACATCGCCGCCGCTTCCTCAAGCGCCGGCGACATGCCGCGCAACGTCGCGGAGAGTTGCAGGAACACGAAAGGCGCCGTGACGAAGGATTGGCAAACGATCAGGCCCCACATGGAGAAAACATTGAGCGGGCCGGAACCTGTGAGCCCCAGCAGCGCGCGGATGCCCTGATTGGCCCAGCCGGCGTTCGGCCCGAACAGCATGATCCAGGCGATCGCGACAACGGGAATGGGTATCAACAGGGGCAGGACGATCAACGCGAACCAGCCGTTGCGCCCCGGCAAGTCGGTGCGCTCGACGAGCCACGCCAATGCGAAGGCGATGGTTGTCGTCAACGTCACCGTGCCCGCGACAAACCGCAGCGTATCCGGCAGAATGCGCGTCAGCAGCACCGGGTCCGAAAAAACGTTGCGCACGTTGTCGAGCGTGAAACGCGCGCCGGGCTCGAAAGGCAGAAAATCCGCGGGACCGCGAAACGCCGCGAACCCCAGCATGAACAAGGGCGCCCCCACGAGAATCAGCGCGACGAGCGCGCCGAGCGCCGGCACGAGCCACGCGGCGCTGTCTCCGCGTCCGCCGATTGAATTCACGGCGCCTGCCCGGCGATGATAGGGCCAATCTTCTTGATGGCTTCGTCGCGCGCGGCCATGTTTGTGGGCAGATCGAACACAGCTTTGATCTCGCCGGCGTTGAGCCTTCGCGCGAAGGGATCGGAGGAGCCTCTCTCGTAATCGATATTGCCCGTCGCGGCCGTGCGCGCGGCGCGCCCTTCCGGCGTCGAGAGCCAGCCCGCCAGCAACCGCGCGGCGGAGGGATGCGGCGCCTTGCTCATGACGCTCGCGCCAAACTGGACGAGCACGACAGGCTCGGGCAGCGCGAGAGCGAACTTCTTGCCGTCGCGAATCTGGCGGCGAAAGCCGGAATCGATCTCGCCGAGCGCGAACATCCGCTCGCCGGATTCAATAAAACTTTCGCGCGGCGCCTTGGTCAGCATCAGGTCGCTCTTCGTCGTGAGTTCGCGCGCGAATCGCAGAGCGCGTTCCTCGCCCCAGGCGAGCGACAATCCGCCGATGAGGCGCGGCAGCAGAAACAGGCTCGACACCATTTTGCCGCGGTATTTTTCCAGCAGCGCGTCTTCCCACGATTTTGGCGCGCCTTCGGGCCCCGCCTTGTCGGCCATATACGCGATGGCGTAGGCGACCTTGTTGGAATAGCCCATTTTGCCGTCAAAACCGGTGGACTCAGGCGCCAGCCCGAAAGCCTTCCAGTCCATGGCGACGCCGAGATCGCGCTGCATCATCGGCACGGTGGCCGTGACGGAGTTCCACATGACATCGACTTCGTTGCGGCCCGCGCGCGCCTCGGCGATGGCTTTGGTCATGACATCGTTGTCGCCGACAAATTTCGCCTCGAGCCCTGGAAAGGCCTTCGCGAAGGCCGCGGGAATCCACTCGACTTCGCCGCGCGATGGCCCCCAGATGGAGACCTCGCGCTCGCCTTTGGCTTTCTCGTAGAGCGCCCTCACGGAGGGCTCGTCGCGGAAATCGGCGGACGCTTGCGAGGCGACGCATATCGCCAGCGTGGCCACAAGAATATTCAAACGCATGCCGTTCCCCGTCCCCAAATCAAAACTATTCCGCCGCGATTTTCAGCGCGCCCGTTGGATTGCTCGAGCCGCGTATTTCATTGGCGTAGGCTTCCAGCCAGCCTGTCGAGGCCGACGACAGGAAATCGCCGCCGCGCGCGCCCTGAAAGATTTCGGGGCGATCGACGCCGGGCGGGGCGACGCCCTGCTCCGCCGCGCGCGCCGCCTGGATCATGCGCCGCCGCGTGCGCGTGATCATGAGGTCGCTGACGGCGAGATGTTCGTGGCCGTGATCGACGATGTCGCCCATGCTTTC
>JANYDZ010000263.1 GCA_025363375.1 Hyphomicrobiales bacterium | reverse complement strand
CGGCGCGCGTTGCGGCGTCGAGGGCTGCAAATTTGCTGTCCCACGCCGCATGGGCGGCTTTTCCGCGCGCGCCAGCGGCGCGCCAGGCGGAGAGAATATCCTGCGGCACCACGAAGGGGGGATGCGGCCAGCCGAGCTTCTCGCGCGCGCCGGCGATCTCGCCCTCGCCCAGCGCCTCGCCGTGGGCCTTCGACGTGCCGGCGCGGGTCGGCGCGCCATAACCGATCACGGTTTTGCAGGCGATATAGCTTGGTTTGTCCGCAGTCCTGGCTGCTTCGAGCGCGGCAAGGATCGCGGCGGGATCGTGGCCGTCGATTTTCGCGACATGCCAGCCGCAAGCTTCAAAACGCTGCATCTGATCGACGGAATCGGCGAGCGACAGCGCGCCGTCGATGGACATGCCGTTGTCGTCGTGCATGACAATCATGCGGCTGAGTTTCAGATGGCCGGCGATCGCAATGGCCTCTTGCGAGACGCCTTCCATGAGATCGCCGTCGGAGGCCAGCACGTAGGTGTGATGATCGACGATGTCGCCAAACTCGGCGTTGAGCATGCGCTCGGCCAGCGCCATGCCGACGGCGGTGGAAATGCCCTGGCCCAGGGGGCCTGTCGTCATTTCAACGCCGCGGGTGTGGTGAACTTCGGGGTGACCGGGGGTTTTGGCGCCGAACTGACGGAAGTTTTTGATCTCGTCGATCGTCATTTCGCTTTCGCCCGTGAGATAGAGCAGGGCGTAGAGCAGCATGGAGCCATGGCCGGCGGAAAGCACGAAGCGGTCGCGGTCCGGCCATTGCATATCGGCAATGTCGTATTTCAGAACTTTTGTGAAAAGGACTGTGGCGATGTCCGCAGCGCCCATGGGCAAGCCGGGATGGCCGGATTTGGCCTTTTCCACGGCATCCATGGAGAGTGCGCGGATGGCGTTGGCCATGGAATCGTGCGTGACGTTCATTTTTTGCTATTCCATTTCGGGAGTGCCGCCCATTTTCGCAAAATGCCTCAAAAAGGGCGGTTTGTCGGGTAGATAGCATCTGACGCACCCCTGTCAAACCGCAGATTCGGGCTGTTCACCGGCTTTTGGTCTCTATCCCGGCAATTTGTTCTGTGGGTGAAGTCAAAGGACCATTGACGGCCATGCGCTTGATACGCCAGATGCTTGGACCGGGGTTTTCGCGCAGGACGTTAAGATGATGAGTCCTTCTCCGTCGCTCGATACAACATTGAAACGGCTCGCTGTCGCGCTCGATCAGATTGAGGCATCCGCGGAGCGGCGCATGCTCGCCGATAATTTGCGCGCCGACCGGGAGGAAGAACTCAACATCATGCAGAAGGACCGTTCCCGGCTGGCCGTCGAACTCGACAGCGCGATGGCGCGCGCGCACGGGCTCGATCGGGCGGCGCAGGAGGCGGCGCGGCGTCTTGCGCGCGCGGAAGACGCGATCCGCGCCGCGCTGGGCGAGGCGGTCGTGGAAGCCGCGGGCGAAGCGACGGGAGAATAGCGGGATGGCGCAAGTTTCGGTGAACATCGCGGGCCGCGCCTATCGCATGGCGTGCGAGGATGGTCAGGAAGCGCATCTTGAACAATTGGCGCGCAATCTCGACGCGCGGATCGGCGAAATGAAACATACTTTCGGCGAAATTGGCGACCAGAGGCTGACAGTCATGGCCGCGATCGCCATGGCCGACGACAGTTCCGAAGCGCAGCGCAAGATTGAGCGGCTGGAAGCGGAAGTCGCGGCGTTGCGCGCGGCGACAGCGTCGAGCAAGGGCGCCTCGGCTGAATTGGAGCAGCGCGTGGCTCTGGCGCTGGACGAAGTGGCGACGCGCATTGAGCGCGCCGCGCGCAAGATGGACGCGGCGCGGTAGGCTTTTACGGCGCCTCGTTGATGGCCCGGAACGGACGCGGCAACAAGTTCTTGTCGAGCATTTTCGAAAACAGCCTGAGGCCGGCGGGTTCGTTGCCGTTGGGATGGACAAGCAATATCGCGCCGGGGCGCAACGGCGCCGCGAAAACGAGCCAGCCATCCGCGCCAAGTGAAACAAGATGATTGCGGCGCACAGCGTCCATAAGCGCGGCGTCGGAGATCAGCCCCGGAAAACGGAAAAAGACCGACGGAGTTTCGCCGCGCGCGATGAGCAGCTTTTCCGTGTCGAGAATTTCAGCCTGCGCGTCGACCCCCGGCGTCAGCAGAAAGTTGCGCCCGAAGTCCCGCCCGGGAACAAAGGGATGATGGAAGGAATGATTGACCCAGGTGATGTCGAGCGCGCCGATCTGCGCCCGCTCGCGCAGATACTGAAAATCGGCGGCGTGACGGGTCAGCCAGAGGCCGGAGATGGCCAGGGCCACAGGCGTTTTCGGACCGAGCTTTTCCAGTCTGTCGATGAAAGCGCGATCGAGGGGGCGGATCGCGGGGCATAGATCGCCCGTGATGTAGGAGCCCTCGCCGCCGCCATGGACAAGGCCGGCGTTGCGCAAAAAGGACGCGCGCGCCGCCGCCGGCTTGTCGGGGACGTGAACCGCGCGCATGAAGCGGGTCGAGGCCTGAGCGTCATCGCTGGTGTCGACGCATGTCCAGCAGGCCTCTGGCTCGAGCCGCGTCGCCAGCGTTTGCGGGTCGACCGTCAGCAGCAGGGCTCCGGCGTCTGTATTCATCTTGCGGATGGCGAGCCGCTGGTCGCCCCAGAGATTGCGGCATTGTTGAAGCACGGCGCTGTAGCCGCGCAGGCGCGATTGGGGAGACGCGCCGGGCCGGGCCGCCATGTCGACGCGCACGGGGGCGCGGCACATGGCTGGCGGGGCCTCGGCCGCGCGCGCGACAATTGGCAGAATCGCCGCGATCGCGCATGATGCCGCGACGAGGGAAGCGAGACCGCTCATGCTTGGCAGCGTTAAACTCATGCGCGGCACTACCACATCGGCGGCTGAAACCGAAAAGCCGATTTTCTTCCAATGCGCCGACAACATTGTAAATGGCGAATCCGCTCGTATCGCGGCCTCGCTCACGGCCGAGATGGAGGAGAAGTTCGGTTCCGGGGAAACGGCGCGTTTTTCAGTCAAGGTATTGCGCGGCGACGCGCTCGCGGGCGGCGTCAATGGATTCATCCATTGGCGCTGGCTCTACATTCAGCAATTATGGATCGACCCCGCGGAGCGCGGCAAGGGCCTTGGCGGCGCGTTGCTCGGGCGGGTGGAGGCCGAGGCGCGCGAACGCGGTTGCGTTGGCGTGTATCTCGACACATTCGAGGCGCGAACAGCCGCGTTTTACGAGCGTTGCGGGTTTGAACGCTGCGGCGAGATCAAGGATTTTCCCGTTGGACATTCGCGGGTGTTTTTGTGCAAACAGCTGGAGCGTGGATTGTCCATTCACAGCGAAAACGCCGCGCCAAACGGCAGATAACCCACGGCGTCGCCGCGCGCGACGGGTTTCCCGCCGGGCGCGATCACCGCAAGGCCGTCAGCCTCGATGAGCGGTTTCAGCCGCGCCGAGCCGCCGCGCCCGAGGCGTTCGACGATGGGCAAACCCGTCGCGTCGCGGTCCATCACGCGCGCGGGCAAAAACTCCGTGCGCTCGCGTGGGCGCGCGTGGTCAAAGCCGGCGCGCGCCGGCAACGGGGCGAAATTCCGCACGGGCAGGCCAAGTCCGCGATCGATCAACGGGCGCACAAACAGCAGCGCCGCGACCAGAGCCGCGAATGGATTGCCCGGCAGGATGGCGACGGAGGCCGAACCTATTTTGCCGTAGGTGAATGGTTTGCCGGGGCGGATCGCCACATGCGCGATTTCCACACGCCCGCCGGCGGCGGCGAGCGCGGCGGCGAGGTGGTCTTCGTCGCCGACGGAGGCGCCGCCCGTCGTCACGATGAGATCGAAATGTTCCGCGCCGCGCCTGAAAAAGTCCGTGATCGCCGCGCGGTCGTCGGGCAAAATGCCGAAATCCTCGATGGCGAGCGCGGGGCGCTCCATCGCCGCGCGCAACATGGGACGGTTGGAATCGAAGATCGCGCCCGCGCCCAGCGCGCCGCCCGCCTCGACGAGTTCGTCGCCGGTCGAGACGAGCG
>JANYDZ010000258.1 GCA_025363375.1 Hyphomicrobiales bacterium | reverse complement strand
CCCGCTCCACGGCGTCGGGATGCCGCAGATAGACCGTGCCGTCGCGCCGCAGCAGCAACGAGGAAGCGCCGGATATCGAGGAGATCGCGTCGTAGACACGCATGAAATTGGCGGGCTGGGCTCCGATCAGGACGGTTCCCAGAAACTCCCCTTCGACCGTCTCAAGTCGACGCGCAAAATACATAGTCCAGGTGCCCGTCACACGGCTGAATACCGGCGCGCCAATCGCGAGACCCATGTCGCGGTTGGCCTGCAGGGTCTGGAAATGATCGCGATCCGCGATGCCGATCCCGGGCGCGGGGAAGACGCGGGTTGAAGCCAGGAGCGTCCCGGTTTCGTCCGAAACGTTGATCGCCTCGGCCTGGGGCAACCGCGCCAGACGGTCGAGTAGAAACGCGTGTTCGCCACTCGATGTCATCAAACGACGAAAATCCTCGCGTCCCCGGATATTCCTGCGCGCAATTTCAGCCTGAACATCCTCGAGAACGAGATCGATGGCCTGGGTCGAATAGGTCGCCTGACGCGACAGAACGGTGGCGACATTGCTGGCGTCCATTTTCGCCTGGCCGATGGCGTCGTCGCGCAATTGCCAAAGCGTGAGGCCTATCGCGCCGGCGGAAGCCGCCACGACGAGGCCCGCCAACAGGGTAATTTGACCGAAGTTCGTACGGCGCACCTGAATATCCTTAGCCAAAACGCCGCACTTGCAATGGCAGACGGCGCGAAGGAAGCGATTATGCGCTCAACAATACCCAGCTTTTCTTAATGATCTTTTAGGAATACCCGAACCCGGCCCTCCCGTAAGGCGGAGCCAGCCGAATTAGGTGGCCTGCGGGCCTCGCATGTCTATAGTGGCGGCAAACCAGCTTCCGGAGGACGACATGGAGCCCACAAACCCAGCTCTGCCGACGAAAAAAATCGGCGATATCGAAATCGTCGCCCTGTCCGACGGATTGCTGCCCGTCACCAACGCGACCGTTGTCGGCATTACGCAAGCCGAAGCCGCGCGCATGTCCGGCATTCCCGAAGGCGGCGAGGTCATAATTCCGGTCAATTCCTTCCTGCTGAAAATGCGCGGCAAACTGGCGCTGGTCGATACCGGTTCCAGCGACACCCAGGGTTCAACCCTCGGATTTCTCATCGAGCGCCTCGGCACGATCGGCGTCGCCGCCGCCATGATCGATTATATCTTCATCACTCACGCCCATCCAGACCATACCAACGGGCTGATCAGCCCGAATGGCGAAGTCAACTACCCCAACGCCGAGTTGATCATGCACGAACGCGAGGCGAACTTCTGGCTGGAGCGCGAACCGCTGGCGAGCGATCACGAGAGGCTCAAAAGAGGCACGCTGGCCGCGCGGCGCGCCATCAACCCCTACCGCGAGCGCCTTCGCAAGGTGAGGGATGGCGAGGTCATGAACGGCGTTTCCGCCGTTTCCAGCAATGGCCACACGCCCGGCCATACCGCGTTTGCGGTCCATGCGGGCCGCGAAGGCCTGATATTCTGGGGCGACACGGTCCATATCGAGGCGCTGCAAGTGCCCCGCCCCGATGTCGTCATGGTGTTTGATCTTGATCAAGACGCCGCGCGCAAATCCCGCATGGACATGTTCGAGCGCGTCGTCACGGAAAACCTGTGCGTCGCCGGCGCGCATGTGGGCGATGGCCGGTTCATGCGGCTGCTCAGGCGCGGGGCCGGATATGCGATGGAGACAGACGCCTGAAGCTTAAAACTTCCCCGGCGCCGTCGTGCGATCCTCGGGATCAAGCTCGATCTTCATCGCGCGGATGAACACACCCGTGGCGTAATAGCCGTTCGAGGTGTGCGTGAGCTCAAGAATTTCCCGCGGCGAATAATGTTCGGCGAATTCGTCGAACACCGCGTCGGGAATATCGCCGCGCCGCTCCACGAGGCAGTCAATATAGTCGAAAGCCGCGACTTCGGCCGCGGAGAAAAGCTCCTTCTGCGCGCGCCAGCCGCTCATCAGGACATCAAGCTGCCCGCGCGTCACGCCGGCTGCGAGCGCCAGCGGGATGTGGTGATTGATTTCGTATTGCTGCTTCACCAGAACGGCGGTCAGCACGATCACCATCTCGCGGATTTTGCGCGACGCCACGCATTCGTTCCTCAGGGCGAATGTCACATGCCGACGCGCCCGCGCGATCTTCGGCGCGTGGGCGTTGACAAGGTGCATGTTGAGAACATGCCCGCCGCGCGAGGCCTGTTCCTCGAACATTTGCAGGCTAATGGGATCGGGCGGCATCGGCAGCGCCGGCAGTCGGGACACCTTGCCGCGGTCGTAGTTGTCGTGGTCGTGGTCGTTGCTCATGCTGGTCTCCCGGCTTTTTGTTCGCCGCGTCTTTTAGCTCCTGCCCGGCGCGACGCAAGCGGAGCGACCCGATACCGCAGCCGACCCGATTTCATAGCGGCGGCAAATGCGCTAATTTACAAGAGATCAGACGTCCCCGGCCCGCCCGCCGAGGGTAATCGAGCGAGGAATCCGCCCCATGACCATCCACGCCAGACCACCGACGCTCGCCAACCGCGCCGCGTTCTACAGCGACAACAAATTCATCATCGGCCTGTTCGGCGCCAATTGCTCATCCGGCCGCGCCGTGACGCTGGTGCCGGAGCGCTGGACCGGCGACTGGCAGGATTGCAAAAAGCTCGTGCGGATGGCGGACGAGGCCGGCATCGACTTCATGCTGCCGATCGGGCGCTGGAAAGGCTACGGCGGCGTCACCGATTATCAAGGCTCGACCTACGAGACCATCAACTGGGCCTCGGGCCTGCTCGCCTGCTCCAAACGCATCACCGTGTTCGGCACCGTCCACGCGCCGCTGTTCAACCCGATCATGGGCGCGAAGATGATGGTGACCGCCGATCACATCGGCGAGGGCCGCTTCGGCCTCAACATTGTCTGCGGCTGGAACGAGGGCGAATTCGAAATGTTCGGCGTGCGGCAACGCGACCACACCAACCGGTACAAACAGGCGAACGAATGGTGCGAAGTCGTCAAGAAGGCGTGGGCGGACTCCGACAAGCCCTTCGACTATATCGGCGAATTCCACCAGCACAGAGGCATCAAGGCGAAGCCCAAACCCATCGGCGGAACCCGCCCCGTCATAATGAACGCCGGCGCTTCGGCCGAGGGACAGGATTTCGCCATCCGCAATTGCGACGCCTATTTCACCCAGGCGACGCGCGACACGATTGAAAACACCCAGGCGCGCATCGCCGGCATCAAGAAGTCCGCGCTTGATCTTGGCCGCGATCTCGAGGTCTATACAGTGGGCGTCGTCACCTGCCGCAAAACCATGCAGGAGGCGCAGGACTATTACCACCACGTCTCGGTCGAATGCGCGGACTGGTCGGCCTGCGACGACATCATGGCCATCAAAGGCCTGACGCCCGAGAGCATGGGCAGGGAAGCGTTCGAACTCCGGCGTTCGCAATTCGCCAACGGCATGGGCGGCCTGCCCATCATCGGCGACCCCGACCATGTCGCCAATTCCTTTGTCCGCCTGCATGAATCGGGGCTGCGCGGCATCGCCGTATCCATGGTGAACTACATCGACGACCTCCCCTTCTTCCAGCAAGAGGTTTTGCCGCGCCTTGAGCGCAAGGGCTTGCGCGCGCCGGTGAAGGCATGACGTTTCGCGCCGCCCTTCTCTGCGCGCTCGCGTGTCTTCCCGCGCCCGTCCTCGCGCAGGACGAGGCGGCGGCTTTCTACAAGGACAAGCAAATCCGCATGCTCGTCGGCTCGGCGGCGGGCTCGGGCTACGACATCGGCGCGCGGCTCGTGGCGCGATACCTCGCCAAACACATTCCCGGCAATCCCACTTTCATCATCCAGAACCAGCCGGGCGCCGCCTCCATCACCATGGCGAACGCGCTTTACAACCTCGCGCCGAAAGATGGCACGGTCATCGGCGCCGCCATCAACGGCATGCCGACAGCGCCTATTCTTGAACCCGATGGCGTGCGCTTCGACCCCACAAAATTTTTCTGGCTCGGCAGCGTCAACCGCGAGGTGCAGACGACTTACGTCTGGCACACCTCGCCCGTGCTGAAACTCGTCGATCTCTATGAAAAAGAGCTGGTCGTCGGCGCCACCGCGCCCGGCACGACACAGGTGGATTTCCCCGTCGTCGCGCGCGCCGTGCTCGGCCTGAAATACAAGGTCATCAGCGGCTATGACGGCACCGCGCAAATTCACAAGGCCATGGAAATGGGCGAAGTCCACGGCATGGGCTCGACCGCCTATTCAAGCCTGCGCGCGCTGGCGCAAAAGCCGCTCGACGAAGGCAAGATCAAGGTGATCGCCCAATGGGGCTTTCGCAAGCATCCAGATTTGCCCGACACTCCCGCCATCATGGATCTGGCGAAGAACGACGCCGACCGACAGGCGCTTTCGCTTGTCATCGCCAGGCTCGAATACGGACGGCCCTTCCTCACCCCGCCCGGCCTGCCGCCGGCGCGCGCGCAAACCCTGCGCAAGGCTTTCGACGAAGCGATGGCGGACAAGGCCTTCGTCGAGGAAGCCGTGAAACTCAATCTCGAAGTGCTCCCGGTGTCGGGCGATGAAGTGGCGAAACTCGTGCGCGATGTGAACGCGACGCCGGCGGAAGTTGTCGCGCGCGTCAGAGACGCGTTGAAAACCCGGGCTCAATGATCGTGTTCGTCGTCTTCCGGCGGCGGGCCCATGGCGACGCGCAGATGCGCGGGCAATTCGTCGTGAAACGATTGCAACGCCTTCAACGCGCCGGCGCGCCCGTTCTTGAGCGCCTCGGCAGAGTCCTTGAAAATCTGCTCGATCGTCGGCCGGGTGAGAACGCCGCGCAGCATGAGCGTCGTCAGCACATTTTCCATAAGCTCGTTCATGGCGTCGAGGCGCGCCTCAAGATGTTGAATGCGTTCGGATTCCTCAGTCATGGCGGCCTCCCGTCGCCAGCATAGTACCAAACGGCGCTTTGACAAAGCGCCGGGTCATGCGACAGGTTCGATCCAATTCATAGACTGGATCATGCCCCTCACGCGCGCCCGCACTGGAGCCATAGCTTTTCAATCCCGCGATTTCCGATATTTCTTCGGTTCGCGGCTTATGTCCGCCCTGGCTTCGATGATGATCGACACGGGCGTCGCCTGGCTCGTCTACGACTTCACCAACAGCGCCTTCGCGCTCGGCCTCACGGGCCTCTTTTCGTTCCTGCCCAATGTGCTGTTCATCCTTGTCGCCGGCCATGTGGCGGACCGCTACGATCGCCGCCTCGTGCTTATCGTCTGCTACAGTTTTATCGTACTGGCTTCCGCCGGCCTCGTTTATTGCGCCGCGCAATCGG
>JANYDZ010000232.1 GCA_025363375.1 Hyphomicrobiales bacterium | reverse complement strand
ATTTAATCAAACGACAAAAATTTAGGAAATCCTTTAAATATGGGCATTATTTGGAACCGAACCACGGAACCAAAAATATTTAAGTGTACGATTGAGTAAAAAATTCCACATAAAAATATTGGGAATATTGATATTCTTATAAAATTTACGCTTGTTCGATTCCGCCCCCGGCACCATTATTGCTGGACATGGCCATCCATAGCTGAACAAAGCACCTTTAGAATCAATTGATTACAAGGGCGAGCGCAAAGCAAAATGGCGCCTGTGCAAACGGCGGCGTTCCGCATGCGTATATGAAACAAAACGCCGGCGGCGACGATACCCGCACCGCTGAAAAATGACGTTCGAGACGCAGCCCATTTATCCAGCATTTATCCGGCAAATAACTGACATCCCCCGGCATCGCTGATAGGCTGGAATAATGTTCCGTCCCAACTTCAAAATAACGCCATCGATCGCATCTGCCCTCATGCAAATCGAGGCCTGCCGCCAAGCGATTGACAACCTTCCGATCGACGCCACCGTCCTGCGACATTTGCGGGAGACAGCGGCGCTCGCGACCACGCACTATTCGACCTACATTGAAGGAAATCGCCTCACCCTTCCCGAGGTTCGCGCGGCCATCAAAGGCGCGCGCTTCCCGGGACGCGAGCGCGACGAAACCGAGGTGAGAAATCACTATCGCGCCCTCGAATGGATGGAGGCGCTCGCGGAACGGCAGGGAGCGCTCAGCGAAGCGGCGATCAAGCGTCTTCACGGCCTGGTCATGACCGGGCGCAACAAGGGGTCCCCGTATAGGACTTCGCAAAACGTGATCCGGGAAGCCGCGACGGGCGTGATCGTCTATCTGCCTCCGGAAGCTGCGGATGTGCCTCGACTGATGAAAGACCTGATCGGCTGGATCAGCTGCGAAATCGAGGACGGCGGGTTGCCCGCTCCCATCGCCGCCGCGATTGCCCACTATCAACTTGCGACAATACATCCATGGCTCGACGGCAATGGCCGAACCGCGCGCCTCGTCGCTTCGTTGATCGCGCGCAAGTCCGGATATGGACTGAAAGGCGTCTATTCTCTCGACGAATATTATGCGCGTGATCTTTCCGCCTATTACGCCGCGCTGACGGTTGGACCACACAACTACTACGACGGTCGCGCCGAGGGCGACGTGACGGGATTCGTCGAATATTTTTGTGCCGGCATGGCGGATGCATTCACCAAAGTCCGCGCCGCCGCGCTTCGCGCCGGAACGGACACACCGGATAGATCAGCGCGCTTGCGCGAACTCGATCCACGTCAGCGTCGAGTGCTCGATCTATTTCGCGAGCGAGGTTCCGCCACCGCCAACGACATGACAAAAATTCTGAAGCTCAGCCGACGAACGCTCCTCGAACTCTGCCGCGAATGGATCGCGTCGGGATTTTTGCAATACGAAAATGCCGCTCGCAAAAATCGTTCGTATCGTCTCGGCGCGCGGTTCACGGAACTGCTCGAATGAACCGGAGACCTGCGCAGTCTCACAGGAGCCTGGCCGCGAAGCATCGCGAGGCGCGCGCCAGAAAATTTACACGCATAGATCAACAATCGGGAACCGAATCACCGCCATTTTTCTGCCCTGCATGCGCTTGGGCACAAAGTTTTCATTGATTTTATTCGCTTTTTAGCTCTACGAGATGGGGTACACTTCCGGGTACGCCCCCGGCGCCTTCCGGCATCCTGTCCCGACAGGAATTGTCCCAACAGGAATTGCCGCCCTTCACCGGCAATCGATAGATGTTTCGCGCTCTTCGACTGACCCTGGCGCCCATCGCGGCCTTCGCGGTTCTCATCGGCCTCGGGCGGGCATTTCCCGCGATTGCCGGCGTGCTCGATCTGTCGCTGCCGTTCTTCGGGCTGATCGGGCTTGGCTATGTCTGCGGCCGCGTCATGGACATTCCCGAGAGCGGTCTTGGCTGGATGAATTTTTTCATTCTCTACGTCGCCCTGCCCGCTTTGTTCTTCAATCTGGTGTCCGTCACGCCGCTCGATCAGCTTTCCAACTGGCGCTTTATTCTCGGCACGACGCTGTCGACCGGGATCGCCTTCGCTCTCGCGCTCGGCCTTGGGCTCAGGTTTGCGCGCGGCGATCTGCGTTCGGCGACCATGCAGGGGTTCGCGGGCGCCTATTCCAACATTGGTTATATGGGGCCCGGCCTGACGCTGGCGGCGCTGGGGCCGCTGTCGACGGCGCCGACCGCGCTGATCTTCGCCTTCGACAATATCCTGTTGTTCACGCTGGTTCCCATTTGCATGGCGCTGGGCGGCGGCGGCAAAACGGGCGCCGGCGCCATGCTGGGCGGCATCGCGCGGCGCATCGTCACACACCCCTTCAATATGGCTATCGTCGCCGGCGTGATCGCCGCCGCGCTGCATTGGCAACCGCCGGTCGCGATCGGCAAGACGCTTTCCATGCTGCAAAACGCGGCGGCCCCCGCGGCGCTGTTCGTTATGGGCGCCACCATCGCGCTGCGGCCAGTCGGGCGCGTCGCGCCAGAGACGCCGGCGATCGTCGTGATAAAGCTGGTGTTTCACCCGCTGCTTGTCTGGGTGGCGCTGTCGCTGCTTGGCGATTTCGGGCGTGAATGGACGTTCACCGCCGTGCTGATGGCGGCGCTGCCGCCGGCGCTGAACGTGTTTATCGTGGCCAATCAATACGGGGTCTATGTGGAGCGGGCGTCGTCGATCATCCTCGTGGGCACGCTCGTGTCGGTCGCCACCGTCACCGCGCTGCTTTACGCGATGTCGAGCGGCGCCATGCCTTATCGGTTGTTCCAGCCCTAGTCAGCGCAATCCCAGTATAACGCGCGCTTCCGCGGGCGTTGCGGCTTGCGAACCCAGCAAGCGAACAATCTCGACCGCGCGCTCCACCAGCGCCGCGTTGTTCTTCGCGGGAACGCCGCGGCTCAAATAGAGGTTGTCCTCCAGCCCGACGCGCACATGTCCGCCGAGCACCATCGCCTGCGCCAGCATGGGAAACTCATGGCGGCCAATGCCAAACGCCGCCCATTGCGAGCCCTTTGGAAACAGCGTCTTGAACAGCATCATCGTCTCGCCCGTCGCCGGCGCCCCCCAGGGCACGCCGAGAACGGCCTGAAACAAAGGATTGGGATCAAGCAGCCCGCGCCTGATCATATCCAGCGCCAGGGCGACATGGCCGGTGTCAAAGACTTCGAGTTCCGGCTTGACGCCGGCCTTGCGGATTTCAGCGGCCATGGCCTCGATGTGGCGGGGCACGTTGACGAGCGTGCCCTTGCCAAAATTCAGCGTGCCCATGTCGAGGCTGCAAATGTCCGGCTTCAGAGCGACGATGTGTTTTACCCGCTCGGCGGGCGATTGCAGATTGGAACCCTTGCCGACTTCGTTGACGCCGGCGTCGCCGGGCATGAAACGCGCGCCGGGACCGGTGGTGAGGTTGATGACGACCTCCGAACCACTCGATCTGATCCGCTCGACAACCTCGCGGTAAAGCGCCAATTCCATGCTGGGCTTGCCGGTCTCGGGATTGCGCACATGGATATGGGCGACCGCCGCGCCCGCCTTGCAGGCTGAGACGCATTCATTGGCGATCTGCTCGGGCGTGACAGGCACGCTGGGGTATTTGAATCCGGTGTCGTCGCCGCCTGTGACGGCGCAGGTGACGATGGTTCTGGGGTTCACGCGCGCGCTCCGTTCACAGCCGTGTCAGCGCTTCGCGCGCGATCGACATATCGGTTATTTCCTCATAGGGCAGAATGCGTTTCTGCACGTCCAGCGACACTTGCAGCCGCTGCAAATATTCGACGCGCTCGGGCGCCAGCACGAGGTCGGTGGAATAGATCGCGCTGTCGCGAAAGAAATTCCATTGCCAGGCCGCCGCCGCAGGTTCGATCTTCGGCAGAACCGCCGTCTGCGCCGAGACGTAAGCCTCCTTCGAGGTCTCCGAGGCGAGGTAGCGATAGAGCTTGGCGTAGGCCGCGAGGGTGCGCACAAGCGCCTCGCGTTTCTCGACGATGGCGCGCTCCGACGCGTATGTCGCCTGATAAGTGAAGAGCGGCAATTCCTTCCACAGATCGCCGCCCTCCAGCACATGCACGCCGAATTTGCGGTGCTGCTCGTCCATGTCGGCCTCGGCCGCCCCCGCGTCGACCGTGCCCGCGGCGACAGAGCGAAACACGTCGGGCGCGCTGCCTATATTGGCAAAGCGCACGGACTTTTCATCGACGCCGTTCTTGCGCAATGCCGCGACGACCATGGCGTGCAGCAGCGCGCCCATGGAGCCGGTCGCGATGGTCTTGCCCGCCAGATCCCTGATCGACCTGACGTCCGGCCTGGCGCTGTAGACGGCGTGCTGCAGTTTGACGAGCGCGCCCGCCAGAAGGCGAAGCTTCGCGCCTTTTTCAGCCGCGGCAAACACCTGCGAAATACCTGAAAAAATGCAAACGTCGTTCTCGCCCGAAAGCAGCGAGCCCATGATCCTTGAACCATCGACGACATAGGTCACCTTCGGCTCGAGGCCGAATTCCCGCAAATAGCCGGAACGCTTCATCAATTCCTGCACGGTGACCGACGCGTTGCCCTGGGTGTTGACGATGTTGATGGGAAGGCGCTGGTTCTGCGCGCGCGGCACGCTCGGCATAGCGAGAACCCCGGCCCCTGCCGCCCCAAGCCGCAAAAACGCCCGCCGCTTCATTTCCACCATCGCATAAGCCCTTGCCGCCCGACTTTGGATCACGATAGACATTTGCGCCGCGCGCCTCAACCATCGTAGAAACCAGGACATGCGGCTGTGCGCGGGGGACACATGACGAAGAACGTGAAGCTGAAACTGGCCATCGCGGACTATCCGCACACGATGGCCGTCAAGAACGGCTCAATCCCGATCGAGGGCGTTGAAGCGGAATTCGTCAATGTCGTGCCGCAGATCGGCGCCTTCCGGCGCATGGTGCGTCAGGTGGAATTCGATGTCTGCGAACTCGCGCCGACGACCTATATCATCGCGCGCGCCTTCAACGCGCCTTTCGTGGCGCTGCCGATTTTTGTGTTCCGCAAGTTTCATCACGGGGGATTGCTGACGCGTCCCGACGCCAAAATTCGCGTCCCCAAGGATCTCGAAGGCAAAAAAGTCGGCGTGCGCGCCTATTCCGTGACGACCGGCGTTTGGACGCGCGGCATTCTCATCGACGATTACGGCCTCGATTCCTCGAAGGTTACCTGGGTTGTCGACGACGAAGAGCATGTGACGCAACTGAAACTGCCTTCCAACGTCGTCCACGCGCCGGAAGGCAAGTCGCTGGTGAGCATGATGGACGCCGGCGAGATCGTCGCGGGTTTCGACGGCAACGCGGGCATTGGCCGATCCGGCTCGCCGACCGGCGGCTGGCAGGCCGCCGCGCCGCAAAACTATCCCGACCTGTTTCCCAACGCCGAAGAACTGGAAGCCGCGTGGTTCAAACGCACGGGGCTCTATCCCATGCACGGCACGATCGTGGTGAAGGATTCCGTGCTGGCGGAGCATCCGTGGGTCGCGCGCTCGATCTACGACGCCTTTACGCGCGCCAAGACCGAATGGCTGGCGCGGTTGAAATCGGGCGAAGCCGACACGCCGACGGACAAAAAGTACCGCGCCCTGACGAAGATCGTCGGCGAAGACCCCCTGCCCTTCGGCATGGAGGCGAACATGCCCACCATCAACGCCCTGGAAGACACCGCCTTCAAGCAAAAACTGATCCCCGAGCGCATGCCGCTGGCGCGCGCCTGGTTCGACCCCATGAAAGTTTGAGAGAGAGAAGAAAATGGCCTCCAAAGTTATCGACATCCACCCGCATATCATCGCCAACGATCGCGCGCGCTACCCGCTCGATCCGCTGTTCGGCGTGCAATCGGGCTGGTCGAAGGAGCGGCCCGTCGAGATCGAAGGGTTGATCGCCGAAATGAACGAAGCCGGCGTCGACAAGGCCGCCATCGTGCAGGCCTCCACGTGCTTTGGCTACGACAATTCCTATGTCACGGACTCCCTGCCAAAATACCAGGGCCGCCTGACCGGCGTCGGCTCGGTCAATCTGCTGGAGCCCGACGCGTTGCGGAAAATTCGCGACTGGCACGCCAGGGGCATTACGGGGTTGCGGTTGTTCACCGGCGGCAGCACGGCGGCTTTCGACACAAGCACCATGGATGACCCGCGCAGCTTCCCCTCTTGGGAGCTCTTGAGCGATATCGGCATGTCCATGTGTCTGCAAACGAGCCCCGAGGGGCTGGCGCAGGTCGCGGGCCTCGCCAAGCGGTTCCCGAAAGTAAACATCATCCTCGACCACCTCGCCCGCAGCGATCTCACCGATGGGCCCGATTACAAGAAATCCGTGTCGTTGTTCGCCATGGCGAATTTCGAGAATATCCATCTCAAGGTGACGCCGGCCGTCTTCGCGCAGATGGAGAAGGACACCGCAAAGGCGGAGACCTTCTTCCCCAGGCTCGTCAAGGCCTTCGGCGCGCAACGCATCGCCTGGGGATCGAACTTTCCTGGCACCGCCGGCAAGCTCAAGGACAATCTTGCGGGCGCCCGCAAGGCGCTCGCCTGTCTCGGCGACGACGAGCGCGACTGGATCTTCGCGAAAACCGCGCGGAAACTCTATCCGGCGCTGGCCGATTGACGAAGAAGGAAATCCACGCGATGCAATCGGCAAAGGTCAAACTGTCCGTCGAAGACGTCTCGAAAACATTCCGCGTGCGCGGCGGACGTTATTCGGAAGATCATCTGCTGCCTGTGCTACGGCATATTTCATTCGATGTGAAGGAAGGCGAGATCGTTTCGCTGGTCGGCGAAAGCGGCTGCGGCAAGACGACTCTTTTGCGCATCGTGCAAGGTCTCGTGCGGCTGGACGCGGGCAAAATCCGCGTCGACGGCGAGCCGGTGACGGCTCCCGGACGCGACCGCGGCTTTGTGTTCCAGCAGGCCAGCCTGCTGCCGTGGCGCTCGGCGCGCTCCAACATCGAGTTCGGCCTGGAGTTGCAAGGCGTCGCGAGCGGGCCGCGCGGCGACCGCGCGCAGGCGCTGCTGAAACTCGTCGGACTCGAGAGCGCCGGCGAACAATTCCCGCATCAGCTTTCGGGCGGCATGCAGCAGCGCGTCGGCCTCGCGCGCGCGCTCGCCATCGATCCCGCGATCCTGCTCATGGACGAACCCTTCAGCGCGCTCGACGCGCAAACACGCGAAGTCCTGCAGCACGAACTGCTGCGCATTCAGGCGGAGACCGGCAAGACCGTCCTGTTCGTCACGCACGATCTCGACGAGGCCATCTATCTCAGCAACCGCGTCATTGTGCTGGGCGCCAAGCCCGGCCGCATCAAGAAGGTCATCGACATACCCTTCGCCTCGCCGCGCCCGGAATTGCCCGAGCTGCGCGGCGATCCGCGCTTTCAATCCATTCGCAGCGAGATGTGGGCGCTCATTCGCAACATCGCGGCATGAACGGGGCAATCCAGTGACCATCACCGACGCGAAACCACAACCCCGCCTCGACGAACCCGACGTGTTGCCCGAGGGCGCGGACATCGAGGATATCGGTCCGCCGCCGCAACAAAAGAGCCGCATCTGGATGATCCGGCTCGCGTCCATCGTATTCGTCATCGGCGCGTGGGAAGTTCTCGGGCGGCGCGTCGATCCGCTGTTCATGTCGCATCCCAGCGCCATCGCGGTCGCGGGCGCGCATTTGATTTCCACCGGCGAGTTGCTGGCGAGCCTGACGAGCAGCCTGCGCACGCTGCTGCTGGCCTTCGTCATCTCGTCCGTTCTCGGCGTCGCGCTGGGCCTGCTGATTGGCCGCTACCGCACGGTGGAGGCGGCGACCGACTGGCTCGTCAACGCTCTCTATTCAACGCCGCTCGTCGCCATCGTGCCGCTTGTTGTGTTGTGGTTTGGCCTTGGCGACGCGGCGAAATTGTTCATCGTCACCATTCTCGCGATCTTCCCCATTCTCATCAACACAATCGCCGGCGTGCGCAATGTGCCGGCCATGCTGATCGACGTGGGCGCGGCCTTCGCCGCGAAGGAACATCAGGTCTTCACCAAGATCATCCTGCCTTCCGCGCTGCCCTATATGATGACGGGCCTGCGGCTTGGCATCGGCCGCGCCATCATCGGCATGGTCGTGGCGGAATTCTTCACCGCCATCACCGGCCTGGGCGCGCTCATCGTCAAGTATGGAAACCAGTACGACACGGCCTCGATGTTCGTGCCCATCTTCGTGCTGATGTTCATGGGCGTCACGCTCACCATGGCGGTGCGCTATGTCGAGGAATGGATCGCGCCCTGGCGCTACACCGAGGAATAATCGGGAGGGGAACATGCAAGGGATGCGTTTCGCGCGGCGACGGGTACTGGGCGGCGGGCTGACGCTCGGCGCGGGCCTGGCCTTGCCTTCGTCCGTCTTCGCTCAAGGCGCGGCGCGCAGGCCCGTCACCGTCGCCAACGCCGCGGGAAATATCAACCTCGTCATGCAGGAAGTGATGAAACAGCAAAAGTTTCTCGAGGAGTTCGGCCTCGAGCCCAACGTGATGAATGTCGCGGACGGCTCCAAAATGATGGGCGGCGTTCTCGGCGGCGACATCGAGCTTTCGACCATGTCCGGCTTCGGCCAGATTTTCCCGGCCATAGAACGCGGCGGCAAACTGAAAGTGATCGCCGGCGCGGGTCTGTTGCCAACGCTCGCTCTCTTCACCTCGAAGCCCGCGGTCAAAACCTTGAAGGATCTTGAGGGCCGCACGGTCGGCACGGGATCGC
>JANYDZ010000217.1 GCA_025363375.1 Hyphomicrobiales bacterium | reverse complement strand
GCCTCGGCGTCGCCCATGCCCAGGCGCCATCGCAGGAAGCTGTTGAAGCCGTACGCGCCGCCGCATGCGCGCCGCCGCCATGCGACCAACCGAATCTTTTTATCCCGTGCGACGACCCTGTCCGCCAGTACAGGATGGGCGGCGTTGAAATTGTCGGGATCACAGTGGAAGACGGTCAGATTGTCCGCCCGCTGGGCGGCGCAATTGTCGGACCGCCGGAACTTGGCGTTTGCGCGCGCGTTGGCGAGGAGACGTACCTGTTCTATCTGCCCGCGGTCGATGAACCCGTCCTGCGTCTCGGCATGCTGGCGACGCTCAACGCCGCGATGCAGGCGCGCGAGACGATTGAAATCGCCTATGGCATGCCGAATGGCGCTTTGCGGAAAATCGAGGGCGTGCGCTTCGCTTCGACGGGCGACAACACGGCCGCGCCGATCGTCTGCGGCTACGGCGACTTCGATCGTTGCGACACCGCCTTTGAATTGAAGCCGGGCGGCGCGCGCGCGCGCGACGCGGCGCGCATTGTCGGCGTCAATCTGATTGGTTACGGCAAGGGATCGCGCGCGGCGCAGATTTTCACGGACAACAAGGCTAAACCGTCCTATTTGATCGATCCGGTCGCCGAGCCGGCGCGCTTTCTGCAACTCATGAGTTTCGCCTTTGCCGCGCAGATCGGCGCCATACCCGTCGAGATTGTGTCGGCGCCGGCATTGCCGCCCGCGGAAGCAAAGGACAAATCCGCGGTTCCGCCCATCGCTCTGGATATTGTGCCCGCGGCGAAACGGTGAAGTTGGCGCAGCGAAAAATCAGTTGGTTCTGGCGGATTCCGCGGCGCGTCTGGCTGTGGCCGTCGCGGCGGCGATGGCGGTTTGAACGAGCGCGTCGTTGGCCTTCAGCGGGCCTATTTCCACCGAAGCCATATTGGCCATCACGCGGGCAAGTCTGTCCGTAGGCGTTCCGTCGGGTTCGAAGAGTTTGAGATCTTCATCGATCGACGTCGTCACGCCGTCGATGATCTTCTGGGCATAATTGGCGAGACGCACGCTGTCGTCGGCGCAAGTCGTCAAAGGGACGGAGCTGGCGCCGGGAAGCGCAGCGACCCGCGTTCCGGCGAGGCGCGCGGCAAAGCGCGAGAGCGCGGCGGGATTTTGCGGCCCAAGTTTAATCTCGATTTCGCCGAGGCCCGTCGCCACCGGGGGTATGTCCGGCGCGGGCAGGGGGGCATTGGCGATCAGGGAGCGGCGGCGCGCGCCGGGCCAATCGGATGCGCCGAACTTCTTTTTTACGTGGCTGCGCGAGGCCAGATAGCGAGCGCGCAATGTATTGCCGAGCCCGCGGGTCGCCAGTGGCCCAACGCGGGTTCCTGGCGCGGGACCGAGCGGCCTGCGCGCCTGTGCTAAACGAAAGGATCCGCCTGGCCGAGTTCCGCCGCGCGTGACTGGCGTAACTGGCAGGCCGCATTGCGCCGGCGCCCAGCGCGAGACGACCGCCTGGGCCGACCGGCGGCTGAATTCAAGATAATAACGACGCAGGAGCAGCGCGGCGACCGCCGCCCCTTCCGGCGCCGAAGCAAAGGCGGCGTGTCCTTCGGGGTCGGCGGCAATCATGCCGTTCCAGCCGGTTCCCTTGATGCACCAATAATTGTTGAGTTTGACGCAGCGCGAGACCGCGCGCGGATCGCCGCCCTCGGCAAAGGCGCGGGCGATCGAGGGATCCAGGTCGAGGTGGAGGGAGGCCTGAAGGCGCCAATTGACGACGGAGCGGTCGTCCTTCTGGTAGACCGCTTCGGCTGGCGCCGGCGCCTCCAGGACGGCGCGCACCGCGTCCCATGCCGGCATTGGCGGCGGCGCGGCGAAAGCCGAATAAAGCAGGGAGGCCAGTTCAATGAACACGTTGGGGATCGCAGTTAAAGTCGCTGGTCATGCCGGATCGAAGCCTTCTGGAATCTAAAGCGCGTTCTGCGAAGTAGGCGTTACATAGACCGATTCTCACCGGCAGTCAGCGACGTTGGCGTGACGCAAGCTTTGAGACGAAACCGACCCGCGAACGTCGTTGAGGATTCATATATCGCCAACGCACATGTGGGGAAACCTTCGGGCAGGATTAAGGCGGCCTCCGCGCCGCCCAGCGCGTTGGCGAGTTCGCCAATTCCGGGATTGTGGGCGATGAGGATGAGACACTCGCCGTTAGCGCCGGCGATGGCTGTTTGGAGTGTCTGGGCGCTTGCGTTGTACAAGGTTTCTTCAAGACGCAGCCGGGGGGCCTGCGGCAATTCCTGAAACAGAATCTGCGCGGTCTCTCTCGCGCGCGCGGAAGGGGACACGAGCGCCGCGTCTGGAATCACCTTTTGGGAGCGCAGCCACGCGCCGAGGCGCGCGGCGTCCCTGCGCCCCCGCGCGCTGAGGACGCGGGCGAAGTCCCCGTCAGGGGAATCGGAGACAGCCTTGGCATGGCGAAGCAGGAGGAGAAGGCGGGGCATAAGTGAGATTAGCAAGGCGACGCGGCGATTGCATTACTTTCGTCGTTGACGATTCGAATCCCTGTCCGCCAGCCCAACAACAATTCCATGGGTTCACCGCGCCTCAATCGCGATACTTCTCAACTCCCTCTTCTGTTCAAAAACGCCAGCCGCTCGAACAAATGCACGTCCTGTTCGTTCTTGAGCAGCGCCCCATGCAACGGTGGAATCAGCTTGCGCGGGTCGCGCTCCCGCAATGTCTCCGCGCCGATGTCTTCATTCAGCAACAACTTCAGCCAGTCGAGAAGTTCGGACGTGGAGGGCTTTTTCTTCAGGCCCGGGGCTTCGCGCACGTCGAAGAAAATGCGCAAGGCCTCTTCCACAAGCCGCGCCTTGACGCCGGGGAAATGCACCTCGACGATTTTTTCCATTGTCCCGCGGTCGGGAAAGCGGATGTAGTGGAAGAAGCAGCGGCGCAGAAACGCGTCGGGCAATTCCTTCTCGTTGTTGGAGGTGATGATGACGATGGGGCGCCTTTCCGCCCGCACGGTCTCGCCGGTTTCGTATACGTGGAATTCCATGCGGTCGAGTTCGAGCAGGAGGTCGTTGGGAAATTCAATATCGGCCTTGTCGATTTCATCGATAAGCAGCACCGGGCGCTCGGGGGCGGTGAAAGCGTCCCACAATTTGCCGCGCCTGATGTAGTTGGCGATGTCGCTGACGCGGGAATCGCCGAGCTGGCTGTCGCGCAGGCGCGAGACCGCGTCATATTCGTAGAGGCCCTGCTGCGCCTTGGTGGTGGATTTTATGTGCCAGGTGAGGAGCGGGGCCTTCACCGCTTTGGCGATTTCCTCGGCCAGCACCGTCTTGCCTGTGCCGGGTTCGCCCTTCACCAGCAGCGGGCGCTCCAGCACGATGGCGGCATTGACGGCGATATTGAGGTCGTCGGTGGCGATATAGTTTTCGGTGCCGGTGAAACGCATGTCGCTCGATTTCCCTCAAAGGGCGCAGGGTAGCGGCCGGCTCCGGCTTTCACAACCCGCGCATGCTCACCCGCGCATGCTCTCCCTCGCATTCTCCTGGCGCATTTTCGCGGCTGTTGCGCCGCCTTTCGCCGGTCGCTTGCAACGTCTAAAAGAAGGCAGGAGGAGCTTTCATGTCATCAAACGGCCGCATCGACGTTCATCACCACGTATTGCCCGAGTTCTACAAGGATGCGCAGCGCGCGCAGGGGATCATGGGCTCGGCCTATCGAGGCTTTCCCGAATGGTCGCCGGAATTGTCGTTGTCGCTGATGGACAGGCTCGACATCGCCGCCGCGATTTTTTCGTTCACCTCGCCGGGCATCTATTTCGGCGACCTCGCGCAAACGCGTGAGCTGGCGCGGCGCTGCAATGATTTCCTGGCGGAGCTCGTGGTGAAGCATCCCACGCGATTCGGCGGATTTGCGTTCCTGCCGTTGCCGGATGTCGACGCCTCGTTGAAGGAGATCGCGCGCATCGACGAAGAGTTGAAACTGGAAGGAATATGCCTGCTGACCAGCGTCAACAATGTTTATATCGGACATTCCGATTTCGAGGCTGTCTATGCCGAGCTTAACAGGCGCAAAATGGTGGCCTTCATTCACCCCTGCTACCCGCCCGGGAAAGAGGCGCGCGACTGGGATATTC
>JANYDZ010000116.1 GCA_025363375.1 Hyphomicrobiales bacterium | reverse complement strand
GCCTCGATGGCGCTTTCCATCAGTTCCAGCGATTCCGGATCCGTCATGTCGAAGCCGACGTCGCCCTTGTGGAGCGCGACCTGATCGGGATGGAGGAAGAAATAGTCACCCACGATGCACACAAAACCCTCGCGTGCGTGGCGCATGGCGAGGTCCTTGGTGTGCTGCACGAGGCCATAGCGTTCGTGCAAAATGACGATTGACGGGAACTTTAGTCTTTCCGGCGGGCGCCGCGATGAAAGCGGGCATGCCGCCCTTGCAGACGACGTCCCTCGTGACAATGTCGCTCATGCTTACCGCGGCGCGATGGAATGATGGACGATTAAAATCGCAAACTCCCGATTTCGACGAGATGCGCGCCTCACTTCACAACGAATTGCCGCGAAATATCGCTCAGGTATTGCTCGGCTTTCGCGGGCTTTTGCAGTTCCCCAGCCTTCTGCATCATGTCGATGGTAGCCTGCCAGCGGTCGAGATTGATGCGCCAGTCCCATTTGTTGATGGGCATGGTCTCGGTCAGCTTCGGGTCGAGGCCGGTGAAGGCGGCGACGTTCTTGCGTGCTCGCGCCTCGTCGGCGAGCATGTAGTCGATGGACTCCTGAATCGACTTCACATAGCGCAGTGTGATGTCGCGGTTCTTGCCGACGTAGGCGCTCGTCGCGTACCAGGCGCCGATGGGCTGCTCGGGCACGGCGTCAACGTAGAGCCACGACACGTTGCGGGCGACGCCGGTCGTTTGCAATTGCGTCACCCAGGGATCGAGATGGGCGGCGGCGTCGATCTGTCCCGCCTTGAGCGCGTCGCCCATGGTGGGGAAGGGCAGCTCCATGAGTTGCAGTTTCGAGGGGTCCACGCCAGCCTTGGCGAAAGCGGTCTGCACGGAGACCGTCATTTGCGTGTGCAGGGCCGAGACCGCCACGCGTTTACCGGCGAGATCGGCGAGTGATTTGTAGGAAGAGCTCGCCAGCACCATGATCGAGCCGGCGTCGGGTCCGGAGGCCTTGGCAGTCTCGTTCTGTGTCAGCAGCATGAGGTCGAAACCGCGCTCCTGCGCGATCATCGCCGTGCCGGGGATCGACAGCACGAAATCCACCGAACCGCCGCGATGGGCGGCGATGGCCTCGTTGCCGTTGCGAAACTCCACGAGCTCGACGTCGAGGCCGTTCTTCTCGAAGATGCCGGCTTGCTTCGCCACCCACAGGTTCGTCAGCGCGGACATTTTGAGTATGCCGGCCTTCACCTTGTCCGCCGCGCTGGCGGCCACTGGAAGGAACAGAGCCGCCGCCGTTGCCGCCGCGAAAATGGATCTCGGTTTCATCCCACATTCTCCATCTGGCAGCCGGTATGATTTCAAGTCTGCTCCAACGGCTGGATTTTGACAAGCTCGGGCCGCGACGCAAGGGCCGACGCGGCCATCCTTCGGCCGTAGTCTGGACGCCATGCCAGGTCGGTGAGCGTATAAATTTCCGAATTTTCTGTCATCGAGACGCACCTCTCCCGTCGTTTTCAATCGGCCTCGTGATACCCAAGCGCACTACGCTGTTGATGTGACGGGTAGCGGCCGAAGTTCCGCAATCATCCGCAAAATGTTGGCGAAGACGTTGCGCGGTATGGCGACCTCGGCCATCTGGAAGCCAACATAGCGCGCATGTCCGACGACCTTCGCGCCAATCTTGATCAGCTTTTCGCGCAGCGTCGTCATCGACCAATCCTTGACCGGTCCCGGCGTCGCCAGCGTGCGCATAAAGTTGCCGAGATTGCAGGCCAGCGGGTGAAGCTGAAACCGTTTTGACGGGCGAGGGGTTGATTGTCTTTCCGTCGAACCAGCAGCTGTCCCTGCGGACCCACGGCATGGCGCCAGCAACCATGTGGCGGCATCTGGCGGTGCTTGTTGATGGCGGTCTCATCGTGCGCCGCGATAGCCCGAACGGCAAGCGTTACACCCGCAAGGGCAGCGCAGGCGAGCTGGAGCTCGCGCTCGGCTTCGATCTCTCGCCGCTGTTTGTGCGTGCCGAAGAGTTCGAGGCTCTGGCCGAGGACGTGCGTGTGGAAGAGCGGGCGCTCAAACTCGTGAAGGAACGCATCACCCTGTCCGCCGGGATGATCTCAAAAAGCCTCGACGTGTCCCTTCGCGCCGCGCAGGACTTGGTTGCCGAGCTTGGATGGCGGGAGATGACCGGCAGGGGGCGATATCGAGCGTGGAGTCGGATTTGAGCGAATGATGTGACGCGAGAGGATCACGCGGCGGTTCAAATCGTCGCGACATCAGCGGCGTTTCGCGTCCATTCACGCCCCGATCGTCTACCCGATTCACATCCCGGACCACGATCCTTCGTCAGTGGATTGTAGATCGTTTCGATTCGAGGCGATGGATTCATGTCGCGATAAGGTTGGCTTGAACGCCACCGGAAGATTGAAGCGCCGAAAAATTGGCATGGTCGCGGCCTCGCCCGGAAAGCCGACAGCAGCTCCGAGGCGCCTCGTGGGCGGGCCCGGAGAGCGCTATTTCTGTGCGGCCCTTTCAAGCAGTGAGCGAGCGCGCTCGACGATCGCTGGCGGCGTCGCGTAGGCATTCCGGATCAGCGTTTGCATGGCTTCGGCTTCCATCGGCGCGATCCATAGATTGCCCAGCCGCGCGGCTGCGAGGAATTCCGGGTCGTTTATGGTCTTGTCGAAGGCGACGCGCAGCGCTCGCGCGCGGTCGGCGGGAACGTCGGGCGGCGCCAGATAGGGACGGCCGGTCTGTTGCTGCGACAGGATCAGCCGCATCGCGGCGCGATCATCCGCGTCCTTCACGCGATCAAGCCCGAGTGGCACGTCTGGAAGCTCGGGCGCGGGCTGCTCGCCGAACTGGGCGAGGAAGGTGACCTGCCTCTTCGTGATCCAGTCGTTCTTGCTGGCGAGGATCGTGTCGTAGGTCGTGCAGCTTCCATCGACCTCGCCGCGCTCGACGGCCATGTAATCAGCGTTCGACGCGTAGCCGGTGACGACTTCGAATTTCGTGTCGGCGACTATGTTGTAGAGGCGCGGGAGAATCGCCCGCCATCCCAGCGCTCCGGTTCCCGCGACGCGCATGTTCCGCGCCATGGCGTCGTCGATCGTCTTGAAAGAGCTCGTCCCCCAGGCGATGCACACGCTGAGCGCCTTGCTGACGCTGCCGAGCCAGTTGACGCGCGTCGCGTCGAACCTGGCGTTGCGCCCGTCGAGCAGCATGTAGAAGGGCATGGTGCTGTAGGTGTCGGCGATGACGGAGCCGTTGCGCGGCGCGGCGTTGGTCACGTAGTTGATGGCGGTGAGCCCGTCGGCGCCCGCCATGTTTTGCACGACGATGCGCGGCTTGCCGGGAATATACTGGTTCAGGAATCTCGCGAGCAGGCGCGAGTAGACATCGTAGCCGCCGCCGGCACCCGACGACACGACGAGCGTGAGCGGATGGGCCTTGTAGAATTCCTCCACCGTCTGCGCCCGCGCCGTCGCGACGCCGGACAGAATCGCGCCGGTCGCGATGCACAATCCGGCGAGCATGATCCGGTCGCGCATGATGCCTCCCGTGTTCCCTGACGTCCGTCCGGGAAAGCTATGCGGCGCGCAATCTCGTGGCAAGCGCGCGGCGGGTTGGCTCGATTGACGCCTGAAAATCCGGCGGATAGCTTCGATGGCCCCCGACGCGCGCGCGACTTCGCGGCGCGGGGCGCGTTCAGTGGTGATTGCCGCATGGTTCCAGACCCGTCGATCCAGTTTCGCGACCGCTGCGCGATCGTCGGCGTTGGCAACACGCGCGTCGGGCGCGTGCCTGGCGTGAGTGCGCTCGATCTGCAGGTCGAGGCGATCCGCAACGGGGTCGTGGATGCCGGCCTCGACGTCTCGGACATAGACGGGCTGCTCTGCCGCGGCCCGCAGGACGTCTATTGCAATCATCAACTCGTCGGCGCGCGCCTCGGAATCAACGCGCGCTTCTCGACGGGC
>JANYDZ010000154.1 GCA_025363375.1 Hyphomicrobiales bacterium | reverse complement strand
GCGACGCGCTCGGCGGGAAGCCCGGGCGGCGCGACGAGCGCGCGGCCGATGGTCGCGCCCGCCGAGGCGAATTCAATCACCTGCCGGGCGCGCGCGTCCTCGACCAGCTCCTGCATGAGCGGCACGTTGGCGAGTTCGCGGTGGCGCCGCAGCCCCGCCTGGATGACCGGAACCAGGTCGCCTTTGCCGATCTGAGCCTGATGGGTGACGCGCCACGAGTTCCAGGCCGAGGACACAAGATCGATCTCGCCCCGTTCCAACGCGATCGTATATTCATTGGCGCCGGGATAGCCGCAAATCATCTTGAACTGGAAGCCGCCCAACGCCTTGAGCAGCGCCGGGTATTGATAGCTTTGCGCGTTGGTGCCTGTGCAACCGACGATGGTCTCCTTTGTCTTCATGTCGGCGACTGTTTGGGAGGGCGAATTGCGCCGCCGCACGAAGGCCGTGTTGGCGGGCGCGAATGAACCGATATAGCGCAGATTTTGCACGTTCCACTTGCCGACTTCCGGCTCCATCAATTGCGTGTTCCCGATGGTTTCCGGCAGCAGGCCAAGCAAGGTCCCGTCGCGCGGCCCCTGGGAATAGAACCAGCTGGTGGCGACAAGACCGCCACCCCCGGGCCGGTTCTCGACGATGACGGCCTTTGCCTCGGGCAGATACGCCTTCAACATGTCGGCCCCCAGACGCGCGTAAAAATCATAGGAGCCGCCGGGTGGGTGGCCGACGAGCACGCGGATGGTCTTGTCCTTGTAGAAGGCGTCCGCAGACTGTGCGCGCGCGTCTTGCGCAAACGCGGCCATGGCGCAGGCAGGGATGAGTAAAATCAGGCGCCGCATGAATGCTCCTTAGTTTGCTGCCGCGCGTCCTGCCGCCTCGACACTCCGCCGAATCATCTCTAGCGTTTGAGCATCCGCGCCCGTCGGAGCCCAAGTGGAAACCAGTCTCTACGCACCCGTGAAGCGCTTTCTTGAAGGCCTCGGCTTCGAAGTCAAGGGAGAAGTGTGCGGTTGCGATGTGGTGGCGCTCGATCAGGGAACCCCGACAGCGGTTGTCATCGCCGAACTCAAAGTCAGCTTTACGCTGGAACTGGTTTTGCAGGCCGTCGACCGGTCCGCCGCTTGCGACGAAGTGTGGCTCGCGGTGCGCGCCTCAAAGCGCGGGCGAGGCCGCGAAGGCGATTCACGCGTGAAGAAGCTTTGCCGTCTGCTCGGGTTTGGACTGCTTGTCGTCTTCGCGTCGCAGAAAGTTGAAGTTATTGTTGAGCCGGCGCCGTGGAAACCGCGCGCCGACGGCAAACGGCGCTCCCGAATTGTCGAGGAACACCGCAAGCGTCGGGGCGATCCGGCTTCGGGCGGCTCGACGCGGCAACCCATCATGACCGCTTATCGCCAGCAGGCGCTCGCCTGCGCGGCGGCGCTCGCGGAGGCCCCTGCCCGACCGCGCGATCTCAAGAAAAACATGCCCGACGCGCCAAAGATTCTTTTGAGCAATGTCTATGGCTGGTTCCTGCGCGTTGAACGCGGCGTCTATTCGCTCACCGAGAGCGGCAAGGCGGCGCTGTTGCGATGGAAAGCGCATCTACCGGAGTCCCCGCGGAACGCCGCCGCGTTAAGCGCCTGATTTGCCGCGGTGCGCGACAGCGCGTTCGAGCAGTCCCAGATAAATGGGATAGGGCAGCATGTTCAGCGCCTTCAGGAACCAGGCCACGCGGCGTGGAAAAGCAATTTCGAAGCCCTTGTGTTCCAGACCCTCGCAAATGCGCCGCGCGGCGTCGTCGACTTCGATCATGAAGGGCAAGGGAAAGGCGCGTTTGTCGGTCAGCGGCGTGCGGACAAAGCCGGGGCAAACGATCTGCAGATGAATCCCGGCGCGCTTGAGTTGATGCGCCATGGATTCACACATGACGATCAGCGCGGACTTCGACGCGCAATAGGACGGCGCGACCGGCAAACCGCCATATCCCGCCACCGAGCACATGATTGCGATCTGCCCGCGTCCATGCGCTTTCATGCGCGGGATCAGCGGCGACAAGGCGTTGAGCGCGCCATTGAAATTCAGCTCGAATGTTTGGCGGAAACCATCGCCGCACCAGTCGCCGGGCAAATCCTCGAAGGCCCCGCCCGCGTTGAGCAAGGCGAGCACGATAGGACCGCCCTCGTTCTCGATCTGCCCGACGAGCGCGGTCATGGCCGCGCGATCCGTCACATCGCACGCATAGGGTTCTATCCGCAGTCCGCTGGCGGCGGCATCCAGCTTCAGCGCCAGAAGTTCCTCGCGGCGGCGCGCGGTCGCGGCCACGCGAAAGCCGCGCCGCGCGAG
>JANYDZ010000102.1 GCA_025363375.1 Hyphomicrobiales bacterium | reverse complement strand
GGCGTGGTGGTTGTCTCGACCTTCCTGTCGGTGCCGCTGCTGCCGCTGTTTCTGGCCACCGTGCTCTGACGGTTTGGCCCGATCGATGGCAGGGTAACGCGGAAGGGGAAACGGCGGTCAGCCTGAGGTCAAGGCTTCGCGGTGGATTTCGCCACCCCGGCCGCAGCGTCGGTCAACGGGAATGAAATCGTCCAGACGGTTCCCTTGTTAGCGGCGACAGAGGCCGTCCCCCGGACCTGTTCCGCCAGTCGCCTGACAAGACCAAGGCCGTGGCGCTTGCTTCCCGGGTGCGGCTCGAAGCCGGGTCCATCGTCCTTGATGACCAGCGTTGCCATCCCGGCGCTGTCGGGATCACGCCGCACGGACTGTCAAATCGCGTCCAACCGCGACCCCTTATCGCGTCCAATAACGACCCCCCTGGAGCGCGGGAATCCTGGATGAGAATCGCGCGTCAATCAGGATGGGGATGCGCCGGCGCTCGCGCGGCGTAGGGAGGGCGTAGCCCGACCGAAGCGCGCGAGCGCCGGCGTGCGTTTTCAATTCGCCTGTCTGAGCTCCTCGCGGGCGAGGCTGCGATCGGCTCAGGTGCGGTTCTTGAATCGCCAGCTTGTGTTGCCGGTCTCGATGATATCGCAATGGTGCGTGAGGCGGTCGAGCATCGCGGTCGTCATCTTGGCGTCGTTGAAAACCTGTGGCCAGTCGGCGAAAGCGAGATTGGTGGTGATCAGCAGCGAGGTGTTTTCATAGAGCTTGCTGATCAGGTGGAAGAGCAACTGGCCGCCGGGCTGGCTGAACGGCAGATAGCCGAGTTCGTCGATGACAACGAGGTCGAGGCGCAGGAGTTTTTCGCAAAGCCGGCCGCTCCGCCCGGCCGCCTTTTCCTGCTCCAGCTGGTTGACGAGATCGACCAGATTGAAGAAGCGCCCCTTGGCGCGGGCGCGAATGACGGCCGAAGCGACCGCGATGCATAGATGGGTTTTCCCCGTGCCTGTTCCGCCAATGAATATGGCGTTGCGTTTGGCGTCGAGAAAAGCGCCGGAGGCGAGTTCCCGCACCAGAGTTTCATCGACGGGCGTGTTGGCGAAGACAAACTTGTCGATATCCTTGAGCACCGGGAACCTGGCGCCGGCGACGCGATAGCCGATGGAACGGGCCTGCCGATGCGTGCGCTCGGCGCGGATCAGGCTGGCGATCAGCGGATAAAGCTCGTCGCGCCGGGACAGGCCCTTGCCAGCGATCTCGTCGAAGCTGGCGCGCATGCCGTAAAGCTTCAACTCGCTCATGGCTTCCAGTATCTCGTGGCGTTCCATCAGGCGATCTTCCTTATGCCGTCGTAGCGGCCACAATCGGCCTGGGGTTCGATCTTCAAGCGCAGCGCGTTGGGGGTCGTGATGCTGGGCGGCGGCGCGGGTTGGAGATTGCGGGCCAGCACGGTCAGGATCACGTCGGCGCTGGCGATGCCCGCCTCCAGCGCCTCGGCGCAGGCCGCCTCGACGGCCGCGAGCCCGTGATCGAGGACCGCTCCCAGAATCTTGACGAACTGACGATCCGCGTCCGCGTGTGGCTTCAGTCTGGCGCGAGCCTGGGTCAGCGCCGGCGGCAGATCCCAATCCTTGAAAGGCGCTCCGTTGCGCAGGGCGCCCGGCTTCTTCATCAGCACCGGAAGGTAATGCCAGGGGTCGTAGATGATCTGGTCGCGCCGGAAGCAGCGGGGATGATCGGCCACGAGTTCCTCGCCCAGCAGCACGACGACGCGCTCGGCGTGGGAGCGCACCAGCACCATCCGTCCGGCGGCGCGCGCATCGACGCTGTAGCGATTGTGATCCGCCATGATCAGGCACGTGGTGCTCGCCCGGACCGCTTTCTCCACGAACCCATCGAAGGGGCCACGCATCTCCATCAGGCTGGCGCGTTCTTCCTGGAACACGTCCCGGATCGCGCGGTCCCTGAACTCCGGATGCATGGTTCGTTTGGCGTAAGCGATGCATTGATCTTCCAGCCAGGCATTCAACTCGGCCAGACTCTTGACCCGCGGCTTGGGCCGGAACATCTGGTCGCGCAGATTGCCGACCTGGTTCTCGACCTGCCCCTTCTCCCATCCGGAGGCGGGCGTGCATGCCACCGGCTCGATCAGATGGTGTGAGCACATTTGCAGGAAGCGGCCATTGTACCGACGCGCCTTGCCGACGAAGATCGCCTCCACCGCCGTTTTCATGTTGTCGTAGATGCCGCGCCGGCAGACGCCGCCATAGAACTTGAACGCTCTGTCGTGGGCGTCGAACACCAGCTCCTGGGTCTCGCGAAAGTAAACGCGCACGAAGGGCATCCGGCTATGCGACAGCTTCATGTGCGCCGCCTTGACCGTCAGCGGCAGGCCCTGCAGCGTGATCGTCTCGTGGCTCCAGTCGAACTGGTAGGCCTCTCCGGGCGCGAAACTCATCGGCACGCAGGCGCGCGCCGGAACACGCGCCTGCTCTTCGCGCCATGATTTGACGAAGCGATGCACGCTGTCGTGCGCGCCGTCGTAGCCGCGTCCGCGCAGTTCCTCGAACAGACGCTGCGTCGATCGCCGCTCACGCTTCGGCAGCTTCGCCTCCGCCGCGACAATCTCCGTCAGCGCCGCGACCCAGTCGCCGAGCTTCGGCGACGGCTGAACGCCACGCGCGTAGACAAACTCGGTCTTGTGGCCGCGAATGATCTTGCGAACCGTCGCCCGCGACACCGAAAGCGTTCGCACAATCTCCTTGATCGGGCGGCCCTGCTCGAAAAAGGCGCGTCGTATCTCGCCAATCTTGTCCACGCCAATCATCCCCGGCAGCCCTTCCCAGCCATCCGAGGCCAAAGGAAGAACGCTGACACAAAACATCAAAGGGGGTCGTTATTGGACGCGAAAGCAGCCCCTCAGGGGGTCGTTATTGCAAGCGAATTTACACCCATGTCCACGCCCATGTCCGCGATAACCCGAAGGGAAAGCCATGTCCCGCTTGCCGAAACTGCCCGACACCTGGCCCGGCGCGCAAATCGAGGCGCGCGTCGCCGCGATGAACGAACCGGTCTATCCCGTGCCGCCCGACGAGGCCGGCGACATTCGCCTGCGCCTCGCCATGTTCGCGGGACGCCCGCGCGAGGCGCACGACACCGCCCGGCGCATCGTCGACACCCTCGGCCTCGCCGACCATTGCCCGCGCGCCGGATGCCGCCGCGCCCGCCGCTGCGCCACGCGCTTCGTCGTCTGCGCCGTCGAGCAACGCGAGTTGATCAGGGATGTGCTCGCCCTGGCGCGCGAGGCCGGGGGATGAGGAATGGGCGCGCATGGTTTGCCAGATTGGCGCCTTCCGCGGTCGTTGGCCTCGATCCACGCCCCTCCCCACAAGGGGTAGGGAACGACGCGGCACGGTATCAGCTTATACTACAAGCACT
>JANYDZ010000065.1 GCA_025363375.1 Hyphomicrobiales bacterium | reverse complement strand
GAGTTGAACTCCTGCTCCAGTCCCGCGTCGGTGGAAACCCTCGTATAGACCGCGCACCTCAGGACACGCTGTGAACCGGCGGGATCGCCCGACTGGCGGGTGGACGGCTGGTTGCGGGACGAAGACGCATTCCGTGACTTTCCAGTCATTGTGCACTCCGTCCGGTGGACACGTGACTGGACACGAGTGATGTGCGCGAAGCGTGTGTGGACCCACCCGCGTCAGCCTTCCCTGCGGCGGCGCGCTTCGCCAAAAGTCCGAAAAAGCGCGGTCCGCTCCAGTTCACGCCGGTGATGGCGTGCGCGACCTTCGAGAGGCTCGCGTAGGTCATTCCGTTCCAGGCATAGCCATCGCCGGTCGCCATGACCCTGTGAACCGCGCCGTCATGCTCGCGAACCAGGATCGTGCCGGGTTTGATCGAACCTGAACCAGGGATCGCGATGCTTTCCGGAATTTGTCGCGGCGACCCCGCGGTCGCGGTCGCTTGAACGTCGTGTCCGTCATCGGCATCCGCGGCTGACTCGCCGCAGCCGTCCGCCTCGCGTCGCTCGATGTCGCGGCCCAGACGTTCCATGAATTTCTCCGTGGCGGGATCTGGACCGCCGATGGCGTCGATCTGGAGGCGCCACGCCAGCATTCTCACGAGCACATACTTGGGCAGAGGGGTCGGCGCTTGCCGCCCCGTGATCGCCCGCCATCGTCGCCGCAGCGCATCGGCGTCCATGTCGCCGAGGCTGGCGATTTCCCGCGACAAGCCAGAGGTCTTGGGACTCCCTGCGGCGCAGGCGCCGAAATCGCCATCGCGAGGGGATCGCATTCCCCTGGATGGGTTGCTGGCCGGGTCCTCCACCGTGCTGGAGGACCCGGATTCGTGCCGGGCATCGGCGCCATCGGCCAAATACGAACCACGCATCTCAATCAACCCGCCACCGGCACGCCAGCGGTTGGTTGCTCAACCAGACTGTAGCGCGTGATATTATCCTCGCCCCGCGCGCGCTCGATCGCAAAGCCGCGTTTGCGCAATCCCGTCAGCGCCGCGCGAGTGGTGTGGGGAAGCCATCCGGTCGCCGCTATCAAGGCATCGATCGTCGCGCCGGATTCACTCGACAGCATCGTGATGACCAGCGCCTGTTTCGATCCGGCGCGCGGCGTGCTCTGACCGGGATGATTATCCACCTCCGCCGACGTTGGCGTATCGCGATCGGCGACAGCCGGCGCCGGCTCCGCCTCCTTTGCATCCTCGACACCGATCGCGTCGCGTCCAGCGCGCAGGATGACGAGACTGACCCGTCGTCCATCGCCGTCTTCCCGCCAGACCGGCGTTCCCGGCTTCGCGCGAATTTCACGCATCAGTTTGCGAGCAACGAGGCTCGCCGCCACCTTCGCGGCGGCGGCCTTGTTCACGCGCTCTGGCACGACCGAGGCGCCATCGTCGCGCCGCGCGGCCTTCGACAATACGATCAATTGAGTATCCGTGAGCTTCGACATATTCTTCTCCCGTGATTGCGACGGCGGTCGCCGTCACCAGCACGACCCCGCAGTGGCGCAAGGGCCGGCGGTGTGGAGAGAAGAAGTGGTCTAAAGCGCCTCGTCTGACGCGATGAATCACTCTGGTGGGGGACGAAGTCCAGCCCTTTCCCATCCATCGCAGCCTGCGATGTGCCATGCGCACCCGACTTTAATCAGGGGTTTCGCGATGGAGCCGCGCCACCGTGCCAAAGGAGGCGCTATCCGCGCGTGCCCGGCGCAGCCAACGGAGGGGCATTGTCAACTTGTCGAATTCAGAAAGCAATGAGCCTGCGCTGCGCGCGCCCGCGTTCGACTACATTCGCAAGGGCTGGTCGCCGCAACAGATATACGGCACTCTCGCGAGCATGCCGCAAGCCGATGGCCAAGCTCCCGTCCATGTCACGCACGAGACGATCTACCAGACGATGCCGCGCGGCGAGATTCGCGGGCAGCTCATTGGTTTGCTGCGTCAGGGCCGCAAGCCCAAGAGCCGCTTCACTATCCTGGTCACGCGCGGCCCGGGCGACTGTCCCGCGTAGGGTAATCGAGCGGCGCGCCAAAGGCCAGTCCGGCACGGCTCTTGCGACTCGACCCTCGCGCCCTCTAGTATCGGCGCCGATCATTCCTCATCCAGCGGGACCCGCGCGTGACCATGACAGCCAGCGCGTCGCCGGCGACGGCGACGAAGAACAGGATCGGCGCGACAATCATCGAGGCGCGCGATGTCGGCAAGGTCTTTTCCGTCAACCAGAACAGCCTGACGGTGTTCGACGGCCTTTCTTACTCCGTCCGCGCGGGCAGCTTTCTCTCGATTGTCGGCCCGTCCGGCTGCGGCAAGTCCACCTTGCTGAAACTGATCGCTGGACTGGAGACGCCAACCAGCGGCGAGATTTTCTTCGAGGGACGCAAGGTTGCCGGGCCGGCGCGCGGCATGATCTATGTCTTCCAGCAATATTCGAAATCGATCTTTCCTTGGCGAACCGTCATCGAAAACATCGATTTCGGACTGCAAAGCCACAGAAAGATGCCGCGCAAGCACGCGCGGGACCTCTGCATGGAGTACATCCGCCTTGTCGGGCTCGATGGATACGAGAATTACTTTCCCTACCAGCTCTCCGGCGGCATGCAGCAGCGCGTCGTCATCGCGCGCGCGCTGATCTGCGAGCCGAAAGTCCTGTTGATGGACGAACCGTTCAGCGCGGTCGATGCGCTGACCCGCGCCATTTTGCAGGAACTCATCCTGAAAATCTGGGACGCGATTCCCGTGACCATCCTCTTCGTCACCCACGACGTCGAGGAAGCGGTGTTCCTGTCGAGCCACATTTTCTCGCTGACGAAGGCGCCGGCGCGGATTCATCAAGATCTCGATGTCGACCTCGCCTGGCCGCGCGATCCCATTCGCACGCGCGCCGAGCCGGTCTTCACGCAGACGCGGCAAAAATTGTTCGCCAGCATCTTCTTGCAGGAAAAGGGCGGCCTCGCCGGCAAACCCGCGGCAGGCGCCGAACCATGAAAAAGCGCTGGCCCGGATTTTTGCTGATCGCCGTCTTGCTCATCCTCTGGGAGATCGCCTCCGCCGGCAAGTGGATCGATCCGATCACCTTTCCGCGCGTCAGCGTGATCGCCTCGTCCTGGTGGACCACGATCTGGACGAAGGGCGACCTGTTGCGCCAGCTCATTCCGAGCCTTGGACGCATCTTCGCGGGCTTTGGACTGGCGGTGATCGTCGCCGTGCCGCTCGGCCTGCTGATGGGCACGACGCCGATGGTCTATCGGCTGCTCGAGCCGATCACCGAGTTCATCCGCCCCATCCCGAGCTCGGCCTATATTCCCGTCGCCATCCTGTTTCTCGGCATCGGCAACGAGATGAAGGTTTTCGTGATCTTTCTCGCCTGCATGTTTCCCATCTTGCTCAACACCTATGGCGGCGTGCGCGGCATCGATCCGGTGCTGATCGACACGGGCCGGACGTTCGGCGTCGGCAGGCTCAAAACGCTGTGGCAGATCATCCTGCCGGCGTCGATGCCGAACATTTTGACGGGCATGCGCATCAGCCTCGGCATCGCGCTCATCGTCGCGGTTGTCGCCGAGATGATCACCGGCAACAGCGGCATCGGCTATTTCATCCTCGACATGCAACGCATTTTCCGGGTGCCGGAAATGTTCGCCGGCATATTCACGCTGGGCCTGCTCGGCTTTTTCATCAATTTCGTCTTCCTTCGGATCGAAGGACATTTTCTGCGCTGGAGAGGCACGAGTGTCGAAACCTGACAAAAGGGGCGCCGTGTGCGTCAGCGGCGCGGCCGGCGGCATTGGCGAGACGCTGGTGCGCCGCCTGCTGGAAGAGGGCTACCCGGTCTCCGCCTGGGATCTGGCGCCCGGCCCGCTGGCGGCCCTGTCGAACTCCCGCTTCGTGTTCCGCGCCCTCGACACGCGCGACAAGCCGGCGCTCGACGCCGCGGTGGCCGACGCACACACGCGCTTCGGCAAGTTGCACGGCTTCGTCGCGCTCGCCGCGATCTACAAAACGCAGCCGTTCCTCGACATCGACGAGGAGACATGGGACGCGCATTTCTCGATCAACCTGAAAGGGACGATGCTCGCCGCGCAGGCCGCGTTGTCGCCCTTGCGCGCGCAAAAAAGCGGCAGCGTCGTCCTGTTTTCCTCGCTGATGGCGCGCACGGGACTGGCCGGCAGCGCCGCCTACGCCGCGACCAAGGGCGGCGTTCTCGGCCTCGCCCGCGCCATGGCGCTCGATGTCGCCGCCGACAACGTGCGGGTCAACACAATTTCGCCCGCTCTCGCCGACACGGCCATGCCGCGCGCCAACCTCACCGACGCGCAAATGTGGGCGCGCGCCGACGCGAGTCCGATGAAGCGGCTGGGCATGCCGCTCGACATGGC
>JANYDZ010000064.1 GCA_025363375.1 Hyphomicrobiales bacterium | reverse complement strand
TTCACCAGCACGGCGTTTTCCGGCTCGGGCGGCATCGGCTTCAATCCGTTCGGCGACTGGCACTACCAGACGTTTCAGGCGGCGAACCAATATTCGTTTTTCAACAGCAAGGGCGATGGGACCACCGAAGCGTCAGGCGATGTTTTCATCAATTCCGCCTTTCTGGCGGGCGGCGTCATTCCGACGGGGTTGCTGCTGCATGAGATCGGCCACGCGTTGGGCTTCAAGCATGTTGGCACGGACGGCAATGGCGTGCCGCTCGGCGACAATGTTGTCTACAGCGGCACGGTGCTGCACGACCAGACGCTCGGCGCCGCTCTCGACAACACCAACCAGACCGTCATGAGTTATCACGCGGGAAGCAATCCCAACGTGCTCGGGACTTTCGATATTCAGGCCGTGCAGGCGATCTACGGAACGAACGCGCAGGATGGGTCGCAGGTTTCGTCCTGGTCCTTCAACGCGGGAACGCAGACGCTGACGCAGACCGGGTTTGACGGGGTCAACGATGTCATGCGGGGCGTCTCCGTCGCGGACATCATGTCGGGCGGCTCGGGCGCCGATCAGATCTACGGCATGAACGGCGACGATCAATTGAATGGCGGGATCGGCGACGACAGTCTTTGGGGAGGGTCCGGCAACGACACGCTGACGGGCGGCGCTGGATTTGACACTTTCCATCTCGACCTCTTCGACGACACGCTCGCGCAATCGGATGTCGTCGCCGACTTTGTCGCGGGGCAGGACAAGATTGACCTTGCGGAATTTGCTTCCGGCAGTTTTCTGGGGCCGGCGACTTTCGCCGATCTGACGACCTACGCCTTGAGAAGCGACGGTTTCGGCAACGCCGTCATTCAGGGCAAATGGAACGGCAATTTGCAGACAACGACGTTGACCGGCGTATCTCTCGCGAGTCTCACGGCCAACGATTTCAATTTTTATGATTTCGGACCTCGCACAACGAATGGCACGTCGGGAGCCGATATGCTGTTTGGCGGCGGCGGCGCCGATTCTCTCAATGGCGGCGGTGGCGCCGACACGTTGGCGGCGGGGGCCGGGGACGACATGCTTGACGGCGGGGCCGGAGCCGATTCCATGGCTGGCGGGGTCGGCAACGACACCTATTTCGTCGATAATATCGGCGATGTCGTCGTTGAAAATTCTCTGGAAGGCAATGACACGGTCTACGTCTCCGTCAACGCCTGGACCGCCGGCGCCAATATCGAAACCGTCAGGCTCGCGGGCGCCGCGAACCAGTTGCTCGGCAACGACGGCGGCGACGACGTGCTTGTCGCCAATCAATCGCTGGCCTCGACCCTGTTCGGTCAGGCGGGCAACGACACGCTCTGGGGCTCGTCCTTCGCCGATACGCTCAATGGCGGCGCCGGCGACGATATTTTTCGCGGTCAGGGCGGCGCCGATTCCATGATCGGAGGGACCGGCAGCGACCAGTTCGTCGTGCAGGACGTGAACACGGTCATTTTTGAAAACGCCGGCGACGCGGGCACCGACACCGCGTGGGTGGCGGTGAACAATTACCACGTCGGCGCCAATGTCGAGATCATCCGCCTTGCGGCGGTGGGCGCGGTGAGCGTGTTCGGCAGCGCATCCAGCGAAGACATCGTCGCCAATCAAGGCGCGTCCTCGACGCTCAACGGCGGCGGCGGCAACGACACGTTCTGGGGCTCGACCTTTACGGACGTCATGATCGGGGGAACCGGCGACGACATTTTCCGCAGCCAGGGCGGCGCGGACACGATGACCGGCGGCGCCGGCAACGATTCCTACGTGATTTTTGATCCGGGCGCGGTGATCGTCGAAGCCGCTGGCGGCGGCTCGGACACCGCGTGGATATCGACCGCCGCCAACACCGCCTACACCGTCGGCGCCAATGTCGAGCGCATCAACCTCGCGGGCGTCGCCAACGTCGTGACCGGCAACAACCAGGGCGATGTCATCGTCGGCAATCCCACCGCCGGCAGCACGCTGAACGGCGGCGCGGGCGCGGACACGATCTTCGGCTCGACCTTCGTCGATATTTTCAAGGGCGGCGCGGGCGACGATATTTTTTACTCGCAAGGCGGCGCGGACCGCTACATCTACGATGTCGCGGGCTCGGGCTTCGACCAGATCTCCGGCTGGACGGCGGGATCGAAGATCGATTTTACCGGACGCGGTTTTTCGATGGCGTCGCTCTCCTTCGCCACCGCCAACGGCAATACGCAAGTCACCTTCGGCGGCGACCGCACGCTGGTCTATGGCGTCGCCAGTCTGGTGGCGGGGGATTTTATTTTCTGACGTAAAGAACGCGGACGAGAAGCGGGACTGCGCCGTCCCGGAATGCAGCGGTGGAACCGGCCTACTTCTCGCAGGCCTTCACCGGCAGCGCTTCAAATTTCGACATTTCGCCATTCAGCGAATAGGCGCCGTAATCAATGCGCAATTTGCCGGAGACACCATTCTCGAAGAGATCGAAGGCAAGCACATAGGCCGGCGTGCCGTCCTGTTTGGTGGGATCAAAATAACTCACCGACACCGGCCAGCGCGACACGTCCTTCAAAGCGTCGGCGTCGACGATCGCTTTCTCGGCGGGAGGCGCGCTTTGCTTCGCGCCAATCACGCTCATCGTGTCGAAAGTCTTCTGCCCGGTGTCCGAGCCGTCGAAAACCGGCACTTCCGCGGTGCGTTCGCCGGCGCGCGCGGCGGCGATGATCATGTGCATCTGCGCGGTGGGAAACACCGGCCCGGCGCCCAGAATCGCCGAGTCCGCCTTCGGCTTGGACAGTTCAATCGAAATCGCCCCGTCGGCGGATTTCTGCGCCTTTCCATCGACCGTCTCCATCAGCTTGCCGTCGATGAAAGTTTCCGTCTTGAAGCGAAATCCCGAACCGTCTCCCTCTTCAAAGGTCGATGAGCGCATGTCGGAGACGCGCCCACCGCCCTCCTCCATCTGTAATTCCGTGATCTGACGGAAATTGGTGACATATCCCTCGCAAGCCGACCCCGAAAATTCATAAACAATGCGCCCGCGCGCGGAATTCGGCGCGCTGCTGCCCTGGGCCTTGCCGAGTTTCAGGTCGTAAATCGCCCGGTGCGGCAGAAACGCGACGCCGCCGCCCGCCGCCTGCGCCTGAAAGGTGGAAAAACCCAGGGCAAGCAAAGGCATGACAAAAATCAGACGGGATGTCGGGTCGCGCGATGTCATCAAGGCATGCTCCAGCGTTCGAAAAAAGAATCTGGCTTCACTTCCGGTTTCAGTGTGGCGAATCTACGGTGACGCCGGCAGAATTGATACCGAAAACCGCAATCGGGATAAACGCGCCGCAAAAGAGCTTCGCAAAGGATGTTCCCATGACCGCCGAACAAAACCTCGCCCGCCTTGGCCTCGCCCTGCCGTCCGCGCCCGCGCCGGCCGCCAATTACGCGCCCTTTGTCCTGACCGGCTCGCTGCTTGTCGTTTCGGGCCAACTGCCCCTGTTGAACGGCGCGCTGAGCGCCTGGCACCACGGCAGATTGGGCGCTTCCGTTGGGCCCGAAACCGGCAAGGAAGCCGCGCAACTCGCCGCTCTCAACGCGCTGGCGCAGGCAAAAGCCGCGCTTGGCTCCCTCGACAGGGTGCGCCGCGTCGTGCGGCTCGGCGGTTTCGTCAACGCCGCGCCGGGTTTTACCGCTTTGCCCGCCGTAATGAACGGCGCATCTGACCTGATGGTTGCGGTTTTCGGCGAAAAGGGACGCCACGCGCGCACAACCATCGGCGTCGCGGAACTGCCGCTCGACGCCTGTATCGAGGTGGAAGCCCTGTTCGAGATTGAGCTTTGAGCGCGCGGCAGCGATGGCTGACGGCGCGCCCGATCGCCCATCGCGGCTTGCACAACGCGCCGCGCGGCGTGATTGAAAACTCCCTTTCGGCCGGGAAAGCCGCCGTCGCCGGCAATTTTGCCGTCGAATGCGACGTGCAAATCAGCGCCGACGGCGAGGCCAGGGTGTTTCACGATTTTGAATTGCAACGCCTGACGGGCCAAAATGGCCGCGTTGACGCGCAAATGTCGGGAAAACTCGGCGAAATCGCGCTGCAGGGCTCCGACGACCGCATTCCCACGCTCGATCAACTGTTGTCGGCAATTGCCGCGAAAACCCCGCTGATTTGCGAGATCAAGAGCCGTTTTGACGGCGATATGCGCCTGGCCGAACGCGCAGCGCGGCGCG
>JANYDZ010000151.1 GCA_025363375.1 Hyphomicrobiales bacterium | reverse complement strand
CGAGAGTGCCCTCAAGGCCGAGATTCACCCGGCCGGACTTTTCGGTGAGGCATTCGCCGAGCGCGACAAACATGAACGGCGTAGAGACGCGCAAGGCGCCGCCGAGTATCGCGACGAGCACGATGACGAGCGTGTTGTCGCTCATGCGCGCCCGCCCTTCTCGTCGACGCGGAAGATGGCGAAGCGCCCGTAAAGCGTCTCCGACACCAGCAGCACGACAAAGGTCAGACCCTGCAAAACGAGCACGGTGGCGTCGGGCATGTCCATGCGGCGCTGGATCAGGCCGCCCGCCGCGACGATGCCGCCGAACAAAACCGCCACGAAAATGATCGCGACCGGATTGTGCCGCGCCAGAAACGACACGAGAATGCCGGTGAACCCATAGCCCGCGGCGAGCGAGGCGTTGGCGCGGCCCTGGATCGCCGCCACTTCAAAGAAGCCCGCCAACCCCGCGCAGCCGCCGGCGAGCGCGCAGCACGTCACCATGAGCGCGCCAACGGGCAGGCCTTGCGCCCGCGCCGCGCGGGGGTTGCCTCCCGTCATTCGCGCGGCGAAACCGAAGGTTGTGCGCGTCATCAGCACTTGCAGCAGCAGCGCGACGACGACGCCGACGATCAGCCCCCAATGCACGTCCGTTCCGGGAATTTTGCCGAGCATGTAAGCGTCGCCGATGGGCTTGGTGGACGGCTTGTTGGGGTTGGTGAGATCGCGCAGCATGCCTTCAACGAAAAAATTCATGATGGCGACGCCGATGTAGGTCAGCAACAGCGACGAGATGGTTTCGTTGACGCCGCGGTAATGCCGCAGCGCGCCGGCGAGGCCGATCCACAGCGCGCCGACAAACGCGCCGACGACAGCCATCACAAGCAGCGTTGGAACTGGCGGCACGACGCCCAGCATCGGGATCGCGACGGCGGCGGAGGCGAAGCCGCCGAGCACAAGCGCGCCCTCGCCGCCGATCATCACGAGGCCGATGCGCGCGGGAACCGCCACCGCCAAAGCCGTGAGGATCAACGGCGCGGAGCGCTGCAGCGTGTTCTGGATGGAGAAGGCGCCGCCGAAGCCGCCGCGCATCACAAGCTCAAAGAAGTCCGCCGGCGATTTGCCGACCGCCAACAGGAACAACGAGAAGAGAAACGCCGACGCCGCCAGCGCGATGAGCGGAATAACCAGATATTCCGCGCTTCGCCGCGCCCGCAGAATGAAGTCCCGCCGCGTTTCGCCGGAGACGTCCGGCGCGGCGGCCGACAGTTCGGAAGCTTCGCTCATGATGCATGTTTCCTGGACGGGCCCGCCGCGAGGGCGGACCCATCGTCTGGTCCAGCGAAGTGCGGATTATCAGGTGATGGAGCCCACCACGCCCTCGAGCAGATAGTCCATCTGATCGAGGAAGGGGTCGAGATTGTCGTAGGCTTTCTCGATGACCAGCTTGCCCTTGTTGTCCTTCAGCGGGCCGCCATAGATCGGCTTCTTCGCCTTGAGGTCGGCGATGGCCGACGTCGCGGCCTTGCGCGCCTCGTCGCTGGCGCCGGCGCCGAATGGCGAATTCTGCACCATGTCGGCCTCATACCCGCCGGCGAGCATGTTCGGCAGCGGTTCGTTTTTGGCGAGCTTGTCGGCGTAGAGCTTGTAGATGGTCTCCCATTTGTATTCCGCGCCGGTGATGAAGCCCTTGGGCGCGAGCGGGGCCTGCGAGGCGTTGTGGCCGCAGGTTTTCACGCCGCGCTTTTCGGCGGTTTCAACGACGACCTTGGGACCGTCCACGTGGCAGGTAATGACGTCGCAGCCGGCGTCGATGAGCGCGTTGACGGCCTCCGCCTCGCGCACCGGCAACGACCAGTCGCCGGTGAAGATCACCTGCACGACGGCGTTGGGGTTGGTCTTCTTCGCGCCCAGCATGAAGGAGTTGATGTTGCTGAGCACCGACGAGATCGGCTTGGCCGCGACAAATCCAAGCTTGTTGGATTTCGTCGACAGACCCGCCGCGACGCCGTCGACATAGTGCGCCTGATTGAGATAGCCAAAATAGCTGCCGAGATTCTTCGGGTGTTTGCCCGCGTCCCACAGCGGCGCGGCGTGGCGGAATTCCACTTTTGGATATTTCCTGGCGAGATCGACCATGAACGGGGCGAAATAACCGAACGATGTGCCGAGCACGATATTGGCGCCGTCCAGATTGATCATGGATTCCATGGATTTTGAGCAGGCGTCGGTCTCCGGCACATTCTCTTCCTCGGCGGCTTTCACGCCGGCGATGGTTTTCAGCGATTTGATGGCGACGGCGTGCGCCTGGTTCCAGCCAAAATCGTCGCGTGGACCGACGTAGACAATGCCGATGCTCGCGTTGGCCGCGTGAGCGATCCGGCTGGTCGAAGTCAACAGGCCCGCCGCGCCAATTAAGCCGGAGGATTGGATGAAGTTGCGGCGAGAAATGTGAAACATTTGTTGCTCCCGGTTACGGCCAGCCATCTTCCGCCAGCGAAACAATCTTGACGGGATGATCGAGCAAAGAACGTGCCATATAAATCAACCGGGTGGCTCCCTCGCAAGCCCTGCTCCGGCGACGCCATATCCATCCAGATGGAAAGGCTTTTGCACAACGGGCAAAGCGACAGCCATTTCCCGGACGGGGGAGCCTGGTTTATGAGCATTCAGATTAAAAACCGGGCTTCATGGCCGCTTTGTAGCGACATGCTTAGGCAATGAGGGGCACGAAATGCGCACATGGATCAAAACGCCGCTGGCCATTCTGGCGGAGGGCGCGGAAAACGGGCTCGTTGTGGCCGACGGCAGGATTGCGGAGCTTGTCGCTCGCGGCGCAAGTCCCGAGGCGTCCGTCGACGCCGTCTGGGACGCCTCCGCCCACGTTGTGCTGCCGGGGCTGGTGAACACGCATCACCATATGTTCCAGACTTTGACGCGCGCGCATCCCGCGGCCATCAACAAGGAGCTGTTTCCCTGGCTCCAGGCGCTGCTTCCGATCTGGGCGCACAACGTCAAACCGGACAATTTCCGCCTCGCGTCGCGGCTCGCGCTCACCGAACTCCTGATGTCGGGCGCGACCTGCGTCTCCGATCATCAATATCTCTATCCGCCGGGCCTCGACGCCGCGATGGATATTCAGGCGGAGGAAGCCGCGTCATTGGGCATGCGCATGACCCTTACGCGCGGCTCGCTCAATCTTGCGGAAGACGAAGGCGGCATGGCCGACCGCGGCGCGGTGCAGGATGTCGATGCGATACTGGCCGATTGCGAACGCGTGCTGGGCCGCTATCACGACCGCGCCGACGGCGCCATGACGCGCGTCGCCATGGCCCCCTGCGCGCCCTTCAACGTGTCGAAGCGGCTCATGGTCGAAACCGCCGCCATGGCGGAAAAATATGATTGCCGCCTGCACACGCATCTGGCCGAAACCCTCGACGAGGAAACCTTTTGCCTGGAAAAATTCGCCTGCCGTCCCGTCGACTACCTCGAGGAGGTCGGCTGGATGAACGACCGCGTCTGGCTCGCGCACGGCGTGCATTTCAACGACGACGAAATCAGGCGTCTCGGCAAGGCGCGCGTCGGCGTCTGCCATTGTCCGACCTCGAACATGGTGCTCGCCTCGGGCCATTGCCGCACCAGGGAACTTGAAGCCGCCGGCTCGCCGGTCGGGCTCGGCGTCGACGGTTCGGCGTCCAACGACAATTCGAACCTGATGGAAAGCGTGCGCCACGCGTTGATGATCAACCGTTTGCGCTACGGCGCGGCGGCGATCACGCATTTCGACGCGCTTCGCTGGGCGACGCAAGGCTCGGCAAGGTGTCTGGGCCGCGACGATATCGGCGCCATCGCCGTCGGCAAGCAGGCCGATCTCGCGCTGTATACGCTCGATGAACTTCGCTTTTCCGGCGCCGGCGAGCCCATAGCGGCGCTGGTCCTGTGCGGCGCGCATCGGGCGGACCGCGTCATGATCAAGGGAGAATGGCGCGTGCTCGACGGCATGCCGGTTGGCGTCGACGTCGCGCGCTTGCGGAGCGAGCACGGCGCGGCGGCGAAGCGGTTTCTGGAGGCGTTCTAAAAGGTGAAAGCCCTTGGCGACCGTTTTGCATAGGTGCTCATGGGGTGGACAGGCAAGCCGCCGGACGCCGCAGGTTACAGCCTTCTCTGGCGAAGCGGGAGAGTTGGCCGCATAGGGCGTCCGGAAGGACGCCCGTCCCTGTTTTCAAGGTTTTTGTACAACCTCAATCGTCAAGTGCGATAGGGAGCGAAATCGAGCAAGCCGCTCGCGATAGAAGTCCTGCCTCCGCGTGGTCTGCGCCGTTAAAATGGAAACGACGGCGCCGAGGTGCCCCGGCCCCAGGCGCCAAAGGTGCAAATCCGCGATTTCGTCGCCGCCGTTTTCAATGGCTTGCCGTAATTTCTCCGCCATGTGCTTGTCGGGATTCATGTCGAGCAGGATCGCGCCAGTATCGCGAACCAGCCCAACCGCCCAACTGGCAATGACGAACGCGCCGACGATACCGGCAAGCGGGTCCATCCAGAGCCAACCGAAGGCGCGGGCGAGCAACAGTCCGACGATCACCAGCACGGACACGGCGGCGTCGGCGATGATGTGAACCACAGCGGCGCGCATGTTGTTGTCGGTATGCGCCGATTCATGCGCGTGTTCATGTTCCTCGAAAGCCACCGGGTAAATCTGACCGTTGATCGCCACATCCGCATCGAACTGGTGCGGTTCGGGGATTTCATCGGCGGATTCCAGATAATCGTCACGGGCTACCATGGCAAAGTGCTGGCGGCTTCCGTCAGGGCGCACGGTAGCAATCGAGGTCGCTTGCGCCGTCAACGCGTGGCCGGTTTCGACATGGAGCCGGAACCGAGGCGGCACCCCGTCCTCGAACACTTCGAGGCGCACGTTTCCGTCGCTTGTCGTGATGTAGCGTGTTTCGTCGTGATCGTGACTTTCATGGGTATGGACATGGCCGTGATGATGATCGCCCCCGCTCAAGAGCCACGCGCTGGCGATATTGACGCCAAGACCGACGCCGGCAATCGGAATCGCTTCCGCGAAGTGAATAGGCACGGGATCGAACAGACGGCTCACGGATTCGTAGCCAATCAGCAGGGCGATCATGGCGAGTATGACTGCGCTCGTGAAACCGGCGAGATCGCCAAGCTTCCCCGTCCCGAAGGAGAAGCTTGGGTTTGCCGCGTGCTTACGCGCGTAGGTATAGGCCAGCGCCGCGAGCAGCAGAGCGCCCGCGTGAGTGCTCATATGCAATCCATCCGCGACAAGCGCGATAGAGCCGAACAGCAACCCGCCCACGATTTCCGCGATCATCATGGCTCCGCAGAGCCAAATCACCGCCCACGTCCGGCGTTCGCTTTTTTCGTGACCTTCACCGAGGAAGACGTGACTATGCGATGATACGAGCGCACGAGGCTCGATCACCGCCGTTGGCGAATGATTGCGTGTCGATGAGTCCATGAGATAAATTTTATCTCAAAACCGTAAATCATACTAATGAATCAGGGCTTCTTACATTTGACGGTTTGGCGACTTTTAAAATCGCCGCTTTATCGCCATCGCGGTGCGGCAAATGCGGCGACTGATTCCCCGTCCTTGCGTCTGCGCCGCGCTTCCTGCTTCCGTGTCGACGGCATTTTCGGCGGTCGCCCCATGTGCCGGCCGCGCTGTTTGGCGCGCGCGCGGCCTTCGCGGGTGCGGATAAGTTTGCGCTCCACGTCCGCCAGGCACGGCGATCGCCAACCGCCCCGTGCTGGTCGATGTATCCGCTCACGGCTCGGCGAGGCTGGGGAATTGTCCGCCCGCGTCGATTATCTTTTTGACGATGGCGAAAAGCTCGAACCGGGATCGCGCAGGCCGTAGACATGCTCAAAGAACCAGGAACATGAGTTTCAGACATTTCTTTCGCGAACCGCAACCCCTTGACGGGTCGCGCTCAACGAAATTTCTCGAAAGCTTCGCCTTTCGTTCGAGCCTGCCCCCGGATCACCCAACTTTCACGCCCAGCAATTGCGCCGCGACGCTCGCGGCGATCACGGCGGGCAATTTGCCGCGCAGGCCGGGAATGCCGATGGGACAAACGAGGCTGGCGATGTCCGGCGCATCCAGACCGTGCGCGCGCATGCGCGATTCGAAACGCGCGCGTTTCGTGGCCGAGCCGATGAGGCCGACGTAGGCAAATCTTTTTTCGGCCAAAGCCGCCGCGGCGACGGCGTAGTCCAGCGCGTGGGAATGGGTCGCGACGACGATGAGGGAGCCGGAGGGCGCGCCCGGGATTTCAGCTTCCGGCGCGCTTGTCAGAATGGGCGTCGCATTGCCGGGAAGGGCTCCGGGAAAGGCGTCTTCGCGGGTGTCGATCCAGCGCGTCTGAAACGGCAACGGCGCCAGCGCCATCGCCAGCGCGCGCCCGACGTGGCCGGCGCCGAACAAAAGCACCTGCGTCGGCGCCTCGGCGGCGGCTGTCAGCGCATTCAGTTCCGCGCCCCGCTCCGCGTCAAATATCTCGATGCTGCCGCTCACCCGCCCGCCGCAGCATTGCCCAAGGTCAGGCCCGAGCGAATGGGAGAAGGTCGTTCTGCGCGCGCCGCCAAGCGCCAGCATTTCGCGCGCGCGCCGCAACGCCTCCCATTCGAGCGCGCCGCCGCCGATCGTCCCGTGGAAACCGCCGGAGGGGCGCACCACCATCCATGCGCCCGCCTCGCGCGGCGTCGAGCCTTGCACGCTGGTAAGGACAACCAGCGCCGCCCGGCCTTCCCGTTGCACGGCGTCGCGTAAACGATCCGCGCCGGTCACAGGAGCGCCTTCAGGGCCTCGGCGGCTTTCAGGATGCGCTCCGGGGTCGCGGGGGCGTCCAGGTCCGCCTGCCGGCCCGGCGCGATGGAATGGAGCGCGTCGAGGATGGCGGAGAAGACGGAGATGCCCAGCATCAGCGGCGGCTCGCCGACCGCCTTCGAGCGATAGATCGTCGCCTCCCGGTTGGGCCGGTCAAACAGGTCCACGCGAAAGTGCTCCGGCACGTCGGACGCGACGGGAATTTTGTAGGTGGACGGCGCGTGCGTGCGCAAGCGGCCTTCCGCGTCGAACACCAGTTCCTCGGTCGTCAGCCAGCCCATGCCCTGCACGAATGCGCCCTCGATCTGGCCCACATCCAGCGCTGGATTCAGCGAATTTCCGACATCATGGAGGATATCGACGCGCGTCGCCTTCATTTCGCCCGTCAGCGTGTCGATGGCGACCCCAGAACACGCGGCGCCATAGGCGAAATAGAGAAAAGGCCGGCCTTTTTTGGCCGCGCGGTCCCAGTGGATGTCCGGCGTGCGGTAATAGCCGGCGTGGGAGAGTTGCACGCGGCCCTGACGGCATTTTTTGGCGAGGTCCGGGAAACTCAACGTGTGGTTGCCGATGGTCACGGCGCCATCGCGGAAAA
>JANYDZ010000058.1 GCA_025363375.1 Hyphomicrobiales bacterium | reverse complement strand
AGCATCGAGCGGCGGAGCTTTTGCGTCAGCAGCCACGCGGCCTTGTAGGTGACGCCAAGCTGGTCTTGCAGTTGCAACGCGGACATGCCGTTGGAATGGGTCGTCATCAGATGCGCGGCCCAGAACCACGTCGTCAGCGGCAACTTCGACCGATGCATCGCAGTGCCGGCAGTAATCGAAGTTTGACGGCCGCAGTCGAGGCATTCGTACAATCGCGGTCGGCTCTTCAACGCGGCAAAGCGGCCTTTGCCGCAAGCCGGACAGATGAAACCATCCGGCCAGCGCCGCTTGAACATGAAGGCGACGCACTTCGCTTCGTCAGAAAAGGCCTTCTGGAATTGGGCGAGCGAACGAGCGGCGGCCATCGAAACGCGTCCTGGCGGCGGCGCGATTGCGGCCACTCAGGACACTACATGTAGGGCTACCTGAGTCAACGGGATAAGCCTCGTCGGGGACCGCGCGAACCGGAAATGCGCGCAAACGCATCCAGGCCTGTGGTTTGCTGGCGCGCGGCGAGGCCAGGTTCCGAGTGACCACGGACAGAAGGCATGGGTTGCCAGTGTCGCCCAGCCTGCTTGAGCGCAACTTCCAACCTGCTTGAGCGCAACTTCGATGTCACGGCACTGAACCGCTTCTGGAGCGGCGAAGCTGCCTGTGTCTGGACGGATGCAGGCTGGTTGTTGATGTTGATCTCTACAGCCGCAAGGCCGTCGGCTTTGGGATGAATGAGCGCCTAACGCGGTTAAACAGGGCAGGGGTCGTTCATCCGCCCCGCTTCTTTGAGGCGCCCTTCCCCTCCCGCTCGCTGCCGTTCACCGGCAGCGCCGCGGGCTTTGTCGGGCTCGCTCCCGCGGACTTTCCCTGTGGCGTCTGCGACGCGCTCGCCACCGCAGCCACTGGCGCGCTCGTATCGGCCGCCAGCCCCCGATAGCGCCTTGGCACATAACCGCGCGCCAGCAGCGAGCCCAGCGGATAGACATTGCGGCACACCTTGCCGTTGCAGCCGCCGGTCGAGGCCTCGATGACTTCAGCTTTCTTGTCCGGGGTGAAGCGGATGAACAGCATGACGTGGGAGCCCGGCTTGTTCAGGGCGTCGCCCGGCAGCAGGTCAAAGGGGTTCGCCAGCGCCGTCGAGATCGAGGGGATGGCGATGGTGGTGAAATGGGTCGAGAGCCCCCAGGTGGCGCTGACAAAAGCTGAACAATCGACGCCGGTCACGTCGCGCCGGGGATCGTTGCGGGTGCAGATGTTGCCGGCCTTGACGCCGCGTTCGATGTTGCTGGCGATCTGCGGCAGGTTGCCCATGCAGCCCCAGCAATAGGGAATGCCTTGCACTTCCTGATTGAGCTTGCCGCTCATGTAGCCGGGGCGGCGCACGCGGTTGAAGCCGGTGCAGGCGGAGTCCGGGTCCGCGCCATAGGCGCCGGCGTTGACGCGCCATTTGATGTTGGCGAAGGCGTGCGCGGTCTCCAGCACCTGTGCGCGGGTCAGCGGGCGCACGGCCGCGTTTGCGCCCTTGCGCGAAAATTCCGCAAGCGTGATTTGAGGGCGAGGAGGGCCGATGTCGATGACCGCCAGGTTTTTCAGCTGGCGAAAGCCGACGCCGAGCACGTCCGTGCCGCCCTTGCGGTTGCGCAGGAAATAGACCTCGCCGTCCGGCGACACGGTCACGAAGCGGCGCGACAGGGCGACGGCGCTGTTGAGCGGCAATTCATGCACGCCTTCCAGCGCGCCCGACGCGGCGTAGCGCGCCACGAAGGCCGAGGCCTGATCGGAATAATCGGTCGGGATATTCTCGGCGAGAACGAAAGTGCGGCCCTGCTTGTCGACTTCGAGCACTTCGGCCGCTCCCAGGCGGCTGCGCACCTGCAGTTTCAATTTCGCGAAGGTTTTGTCGGCCCCCTTGGCGCGCAGAAGAATCTCGACGCCGGCGTCCTTGTTGAGGGGCGAGAAATCGGCGGTGACGGCGCCATGCCCGCGCGAGGCGATGGTCTGTCGTCCGCGAGCGTTGCCGGTGGCCTGTTTTCCGATGCCGCGCGTCGCGCCGCCGCTGTTTGTGAGTTCGTCTTCGCCGGTCGCCTGCTGGGTGCCCATTTGCCCGAAAGCCGAAAGAACAGCGTCGTCGATGGGACCGACCGAGCGGGTCAGCGTCAGGCCGCGCGTGGGGGAGTCCACGCGACCGGTGGGTTGCAGCGCGCGGATCTGGCCGTCCCATGCGTAGATCGTATCGTTGGAAACGACGATATCGGTGGGTTTGATGTCGTCCGGCAATTCCAGGGTCTGGGGTTCGCTGTCGGGATTGTTCGGATCGATCTGGAGGACGCGCCCGTTGAGCTGGTCGAGCAAATAAACCTGCCCGTTTTCACCCGCGTAAATCGCCTGCGGGCCGTCCGTATCGGTGTCCTCGCCGGCTTCGACAATGCCGACAGAACCGGGCCCCGCGCCGGGCGTAAAATTACGGATGACCTTGTCGTCGGCGAGCGCCCCCGCCGAGGTCAGCAGCAATATAGACGCCCATGCGCAAAATCGTTGCATCGTATTTTCCTCCCGGTCGCCGCCCGCGTGAAGCGCGCCCGAAGCTCGCATTCGACTATTCCAGCGAAAATCTGCCGGGAAAGTGCCATATCGCACAATCTGATCGTTGGATGCCACGCACGGCTCGGCTCACGCCTGTTCGTTCGCTGCCGCGTCGGGTTCATTCTCCCAACGGTAGAGGTCGCCCCATTCCTTGTTCCAGATATTGTCGCGATCCACCACAACGATCGCGAGTTTCACCTCGTTGGCGAGTTGAACAGCGCTGGCGACCGCGTCCTTGAGAGGCAGGTCGGGGCTGGTCATGCTCTGTTTGAGCGCCGGCAGCGCCGAGGTGGGGCAACAGACTTTCGCCCATTGTCCGTCGTTGCGTTGCTCAAGGATCAGGGTGATGGCGTCCGGCTGAATTTCATCGACCTGTTCAAATCGGTTTGCCATGGGGTGCCTCGTTCTGTTCGTTGTTGCAATGACGCGCGTTGGAGCATGCCAGGGTCAGGCAGCCGGCGCTTCCTCCGCGGCTGGCGTGGTCTCGGCGGCGGGAGCCGCGCCCTCCGCGATCCATTCATAGGCGAATTGCCCGTCGCGCAGGGCGACCCTGGCTTCGGTCAGGACTTCCTTGGCGAGCGAGCGCTTGAGGAACTCCCGCGACAGGGCGGGCAGCAATGTATTCGTGATGATGTTGTCGATGACGCGGCCGCCTGAATCCGGGTCGTTGCAGAGCGAGACGATGTGATCGACCACGGCGTCCTCGTAAGTGAACCGGGCGTCGTGATTGTCCTTGATGCGCTTGCCGATCCGCCCGAGCTGCAGGCGCACGATGCCCGACAGCATCGCCGGCGACAGCGGATAGTAGGGGATCGTCACGATGCGCCCGAGAAGGGCCGGCGGAAACACCTTCAGCAGTTCCGGTTTCATGGCGGTGGCCAGC
>JANYDZ010000045.1 GCA_025363375.1 Hyphomicrobiales bacterium | reverse complement strand
GGAATTGGCCGCGCGGAGGCGCCAGCGTGCCAGTCACCCTACAGCGTTTTGCGGCGGTGGGTAAGCCGATTGTCCAAACCACGCGTCCCGGCTCGCGACATTGTTGACTGCAGCGATGGTCCCGCCGGAACTTCGGCATGTCCACGGAGCCGGATTTAACCCGTCCCGATCTCAAACCGGCCGTATCTCTGCATGTTGCCCGGCATCCCCCGTCGGCGGGAAGACCGCGCCATTCCGTGACGCGTTTTTGACCAATGGTAGGGCTTGCGCGCGAGTTCAAACAGGCCCTGCCACGCGGCGACCATCATCAGCGCGTAGTAGACCGGCAGCATTGGCAAATATTTCGCCTCGGCATGCAGGCCGCGCCGGCATATTCCGAGCCAGGCTGGCCACAAAATGCTGGCGCAACACAAGACGATCGAACAGGACCACAAAGTGCTCATCGCAATTGCAAGGGGCGTTCGCGGACTCAGAACTTCGCCATTCAACAAATCCACGACGACAAAAACAGTCAGCGCCGGGCCCAACAATGGACCCAGGACGCCCGCCCCCAGCGTCAGCAGACAAACCGATGTCCGCCAGAGGCCGAGTTGTCGCACGAGGCGCGACGGCTGACGCGTCATGACCACCAGCGTCTGCGCCCACCCCTTTTGCCAGCGCCGTCGCTGCGCAAGCCATGCGCGCGGCGTCGCCGGCGCCTCCTCGTGCGTCGTTGAAGCAAGCGCCTCGACGCGATATCCAAAGCGCGCGAGGCGCTACCCAAGATCGGCGTCCTCGGTGACGTTCCACGCGTCCCATCCGCGCACGTCGCGGAGCGCTTCAACACGAAAGTGATTGGACGTGCCGCCAAGCGGCATCGGCAGATCAAGCGCGGCGAGGCCGGGGTTGACGACATCGAACAGCGCCGCGTATTCGATTGCAAACAAAGCCGTCAGCCAACTGTCGGCGCTGTTGTCTATGGCGAGCCGCGCCTGCAGGCAGGCCACGTCGGCGGGCGCTTCGGCAAAGCGCGCGGCGGCAAGGCGCAGTTGATCGCGCTCGGGCTCATCCTCCGCGTCGTAAACGGTGACAAGGCCGCCGCGCACGAACGGCAGGACGACGTTGAGCGCGCGCGGTTTGGTGCGCGGCGCGCCCGGCGGGGCGACTACGATTTCATAGTTCGACGGCAGGGCTATCGCGGCGAAGGCGGCGCGTGTCGTCTGGTCGTCGTCCTCCAGAACGATCTTGATGTCGAGTTTGGCGCGCGGATAATCCAGCCGCTCAAGCGAAGCCACCAGCTTTCTGGCCACCTCCGCTTCGCGATAGAGCGGAACAATGAGAGTATAATGGGGCAGCTCCGCGTCGCGCAGGGGCGGCGGCGGAGGCGATTCCCCGCAGGACGCGGCGGCGGCGAACAAGCGCGCCAGAACGCCCGCCAGCATAACGAGTGTGCAGCACTGAGCGATGGCAAACCAGATATTCGGCCAAAGGAAACCGGCAAACGCGACCAGTGTCATGAGCGCTGCCAGCATCGACGCCTGCATTTGGGTCACGCCGGACGCCGCCGACAAATTCGCGTCGAAACGCGGCAACGCCCGGCTCGCTTGCTCCGCGATCGCCCGGGCGGCGGATCGACGAACCCAGACCGCAAGACAACGCGGCGACGTCATTGTCATTCGCCCTTCCGGCAAGCGACCGAGCCGGCGCATATCCAGAAGCGCCGACACCATCGGGCCCTGGGGCGCGATGATGAAATCCGACGATCCCGGCGCGACAACCGCGACGCCGGCAATGGCAGCCTCCGATTGGTCCGGACCGGGCCCCAACCTCGCGGGGTCGTCGGTGAACGGCATGCCAAGGTGGCGCGCCAGGGCGGCGTAATAGAGCTTCTCGCAAATTTCGCCCGACGCGATCAGCGCCTCATGGGGCTCCACGCCCAACAGGCGCGACTGGGCGGCGGCGGACACCAGGGCTCCAATCGACGCCTCTTTTGGCGCCAGAAACGAAATCGAAGCGGGCACGGTTCCGTCGCCCGCCAGACGACGCAAGGTTGCGTCAATTCTGGCCGCATGCGACGTTTGCGGCACAGCGTTTGTCGCATGCGCGGCGGCGGACGACGACGTGCAACTCATAATCAACCCGACACAACAATGATCGATGTTTCATTAAGACAAATTTTTCCCGCGTTAACCAGTGTTAATTGTTCGGTTGGCCGAAAAATAACTGGACGCAGCCTGAGCGTAGCCGTTGTGCTGGCGATCTTTGCACCCGTTGCGCTGGCGCAATCGAATACAACCCCGAATTTCTGGGACCCGCAGCATCGCGTTGAGCGGCCGGACATGTCCAGTGTTCGGCTACTTCGCTTCACCCAGGAGGACGATTATCCGCCCTTCGGCTTTACCCTTCCCGATGGAACGCTCGCTGGTTTCAACGCCGAGCTTGCGCGCGCCATCTGCGAAGAATTGCGCGTCGCCTGCACAATGCAGCCGCGCCGCTGGGATACGATCCTGCCCGCCATCGAGGAGGGGCGGGCGGACGCGGCCATCGCCTCGATCGCCATCACGCCGCAAAACCGCCTGCGCGTCGATTTCACAGCGCCTTACTACAAAACGCCGGCGCGGTTTGTCGCGGGCGCCAAATCCGACATCGGCGACGCGATCCCCGAAACACTCGCTGGAAAGACCATTGGCGTGGAAGCGCGCACCGCGCATGAGGCGTGGCTGCGTGATTTATTCCCGCGCTCGACGTTGCGCGTCTACGACGGCGCGGCGGCGCTGCGCTCGGCGCTGAAGCGCGGCGAAGTCGAGATCATTTTTGGCGACGGCGTCTCCCTGGCGCTTTGGTTGAACGGCACCGACGCGGCCGGCTGTTGCGCGTTTCGCGGCGGGCCGTATTCGCAATCAGGTTATTTCGGCGAGGGCGTCGGCATCGCGGTCCGCAAAAACAACGTCGCGCTGCGCCGCGTTCTCGATTTCGCGTTGAAGCGGCTGTCTGAAAACGGCGTCTACGCGGACCTTTATCTGAAATATTTTCCAGTCGGCTTCTTTTAGCCCGCGCCGACCCTCACATCCAGCGCTCGATCTCCTTGACGGCCCGCGCCTGATCCTGCAACGGCAGCGCGTTGACGAAGCGCATCTGCTTTTCCATCAGATAGACGATGCCGCTGTGATCCATCGTGTATCCGCCGCCTTCGAGGGGGATTTTCCTGGAATAAACGCGCCAGGCTTTCAGCATGGCGTCGATGGCCGGACGCTCTCCGGTCAGCCCGACGATGCGTTTGTCGAAACTCGACAGATAGCTTTTCAGCAATTCAGACGAGTCGCGCTCGGGATCGACGG
>JANYDZ010000730.1 GCA_025363375.1 Hyphomicrobiales bacterium | reverse complement strand
GTCAGGATTATCGCGGATTGGTATAAGTGGTCGAACCGTTCGACCCGGCGCGCGCGGTCGCTCTTCTCGCCCTGACCGCCTGTGTTGGCGGGGCGATTGGGTCCGTGTTCGCGCTGATCTGGAACGTCTTGCACAAAGGCTGAGCGATTCGCGCGCCGGCGAAACCGCCCCGACTCTCACCGGGCCCGCTGCGTAAAAATCTCCTTGAAGATTTTCTGCCATTTGTCGCCGCTGTCGAGCGCGTGGGCGTAGTCGATGTAGATCGCCTCCGCGGGTTCCGCCATCACCTTGATGTTGGTGGGATGGGTGTCCTGCCCAACATAAATTTTCTGACCTTCGTCGAGCAGGAAGTCGAAGAACAACAGCGCGGAATAGGGATGCGGCGCCTTTTGCGAGAGCGCGACGCCGATGGGATGGATCACATAGGGCGGAATTCGGATCCAGTCGATCGGGATGCCTTTGCGCTTGAATTGCTCGACCTTGTATTTGTAGATGCCGAGCGCGATCGGCACTTCGCCCGACGCCGTGAGATTGGCGATGAGCGTGTGGCCCTTGCGCACGGAAACGCCGTTCTTCGCAACGATCTCCTTGAACAACGCAATGGTCTTGTCTTCGCCCATGGCGCCGGCGAGCGAGGCGAACCATTCGGAATCATCGAGCTCGATGCCGAGCTTGCCTTTGAAGCGCGGCTCGACAAACTCCGCGTAGGACTTCGGCAAGTCCTCCTTTTTCGTGGCGCTGGTGTTGTAAGCGGTCACGTGCAATTGAAACCGCGTGCCCGTCCAGGCGCCGTCGGCGAACTTGGCTCTGGGCGAAATATCGGCGAGGACCGGCGACTTCACGACCCGAAACAAGTTCTCGCGAAAGCCGGCTTCCATTGTGCCGCCGCTGGTTTCCACGAGATCGAACTCGTTGCGGCCGCCGCGCGTCTCCGTCACCGCGCGGCGCAGAATGCCTTCGGAATCGCCGCGCCAGAATTTCACCTTCACGCCCGGATATTTCGTTTCGAAGGACTTGATGTGCTCGTTCATATCCTCGGTCGTGGCGGAGGAATAGAGCGTGAACCCGCCCTCTTTCTTCGCGCCCTCAAGAAGCTTCGCCTGCCGGTCGGCGCCCGTATAAGCCGCGATATCGCCGACGCTCGCGGTCTGCGCCCGGGCGCCCGCGGCCGCGAACACGAACGCGAAGCCCAGAACGGCGCGGCGCGCTAAAGAATCCCTGTCGAACATAAATCCCTCCGAACAAAGCGCGGCCTCGGCCCCCCCGGGCGCGCCGACCCTCGCGGTATAGCTATGCATCGCCTCCACGCCCGTCAATCGGGCAATGGGCGGACGGGGGGAGCGGACAGGCTGTTTTTCGCCGTCCGCCTTGTGCTATTCTGTTGGCTGGAAGCGGCGGAAGCGCCGCGCGCGGAGGAATTGACATGGCCTATGAACTCGCGAATTTTTGCGCGGATGCCCGCGCCAGCCTGAAGGCGAAACCGCTTGCCGGAGCGCTCGACGACATGGCCGTCAATCTGCGCAAGCTGCTGGCCAATTCGGATTTCGTCAGGGAGACGTTCAAGGACGACACGCCCGTCGGCAAGCGGGAGCTTTTTCACGACGCGGAGACGGATTTTTACGTGCTCGCGCATGTGCAGGAGCCCGGCAAAAAAGGCAATCCCCACAGCCACGGCAATTCATGGGCGATCTATGGAAACGCCAAAGCCTTCACGGAAATGACAGAATGGCGGCGCGTCAACGGCGAAAACGAAGCGGCCCATGTACTTGAACAGTCCGACCTCTACAAGCTTGAACCGGGGCAGGTGCGCGCCTACGGGCCCAACGTCATTCACTCCACGCGCCACCCGCATCCCGCCTGGGTCATCCGGGTGACCGGAACCGATCTCGACCACCTGCCGCGCTATCATTTCAACCGCAACCGCGACAGAATTCTCGAGCAGGCTTAACAGCGTCTAGAACTTCTTGCCGTAGATTTCCCTCGCCGCCTCGCGCGAGACATAGCCTTCCGCGACGTCGGCGGCGACCGCGTCCGCGTCGCGTTCGCCTGGATCGCCATAGCCCCCGCCGCCGGCGCTCTGGATCAGAAAACGATCGCCGGCCTTCAGATCATACCGGCCCGACGCGCGCGTCTCGATCTCGTCTTTCGCGCCAACGCGCACGACGAAGCGGCCGCCGCGTCCGTCGGCTCCCCCCGCCACTCCGCTCGGCGGAAAGCGGCTTTTATCGAAGCGCCTGATGATCATCGCGTCTTCCAGAACTTCATATTCGCGCTGGAAGGAGACGCCGCCGCGCCACTTTCCGGCTCCGCCGGCATCGGGCACGAGATCGAACCGACGAATGCGGCAGGGATATTCGGATTCGAGAATTTCGATGGGCGTCACGTGCAGGTTGCTGAGATGCGCGGCGGTACACGAGCAGCCGTCGTGGCCTTGCCCGCCGCCATAGGAGGAGCCGACGATTTCATATTGCATGTTGGATTGTCCGGGACGGCCTTTCGACCAGGATATCAACAGAGCGCTTGAAGAACCCGCATGCGCGTTGGCGCGCGCGGGATTGAACTTCGCCATGGCCTCGAGGATGACGTCGACGAGCTTCAGGTTCACCATCTGATAGTTCGAGACGGGGCTTGGCGGCGAAGCGTTGGTCACCGTGTCCGGCGCATAGATCAGTCGCACGCAATCGCGCATGCCGTCGTTGAAGCGCAGCTTTGGCCCGAGGCTGCCGATGAGCGAATAGAAGACGCATGCCTCGACCATGGAGGGGCGCAAATTGATCGGACCCTTCGCCTGCGGATCGCTGTTCGAAAAATCAAAACTGGCCAGGCCATCCTTGACGGCGATGGAGACCGCGAGCTTCACCGGCTTGTCGATGCTCACGCCGTCGTTGTCGAGGAAGCCTTCGGCCGACGAAACGCCCTCGGGCAATTTTGCGATGGCGCCTCTCAGTTCATCGGCCGCGCCGCGCAGAATGGCGGCGAACGCGTCCGTCAACGTGTCCGCGCCGAAGCGCGCGCAAAGCTCGGCGACGCGCGCGGCGCCCATTTGCGTGACCGCGATTTGCGCCAGCATGTCGCCGCGCACGAGTACGGGTTGACGGGAATTGGCGAGAATCAGGCGTTCCACGTCCGGAAGATGCTTTCCCGCGTCCCAAATCTTGATGGGCGGCACAAGTACGCCTTCGTGGTACATTTCCGTCGCGTTCGCCGACGTCGAGCCCGGCATCGTGCCGCCGACATCGGCCTTGTGCGCGATCGTGCCGGAGAACGCGACGATCTCGCCGTTGGCGAAAACGGGCGAAACGAAGGCCATGTCCGACACATGCGGCAAACCGCCTTCGTAGGGATGATTGGAGACAAAGACATCGCCCTCTTTAATGTCCCGGCCATAAAGCTCGCGAATGCGGCCGACGAGATGGCGGTAGACGGGCGCGTGAAAGAACATCGGCGGCGAAACGATGAGGCGGCCCGTGCGGTCGACAATAACGCATGAAAAATCGCGGGATTCGCGAATGATCGTCGAATAGCCGGAACGATAGAAATGATAGTGCATTTCATCGACGAGGCTGGCGATCTTGTTGCGCAAGATCTGGATTGTGATGGCGTCCATGATCAGGCGGCTCCCTTTTCCAGCACGAGATTGCGATGGCGATCGACGCGCGCGCTCCAGCCGGGCGGCACAACGGTCGTCGCGTCGAATTGCTCGACGATGGCCGGACCCACGATGGAGACGCCGACATCGAGGCCATCGCGTTCATAGACGGCGCTTTCGCGCGCGGTCTTGCCGTCGAAATAAATTTGCCTCTTGCCTTTCAACGCGTCGCCCGCGGGGCGCGGGTTCGCCGGCGCAATTTCCGCGCGTTGCCTATATTTCGGCACGGCGACGCGCACGCGCAGGCGATAGCTCACCACTTCGACCGGGCGCTCCTTGGCGGCGTGTCCATGGATTTGCGCGTGACGTTCGTCGAAACGGTCGCGCGCCGCCGCAAGCGATTGCTCCGTCAGACGCTTTTCGTAAAGCCCCTCGATAGGTGTGCGCAATTCATAGCCCTGGCCAGTGTAGCGCATGTCAAGCTCGCGCAGGAAACGCGAGTCTTCCAACGTCATGCCTTCGGCGAGAAGTTCTTCGCGCGCCTTGTCTTCCAGACCCGCGTAGACCGCCTCGGCGTGTTCGGCGGTGATCGACGCGAGCGGAGACAATTCCGAGCGAATGTAATCGTGCACCACGTCGGTGCACAACAAGCCCAACGCGGAAAAGGCCCCCGGCCGCGCCGGCACTAGAATGCGGCGCATGTTCAGCTCTTCCGCGACCGCGGCCGCGTGCACCGCGCCAGCGCCGCCGAACGGCAACAGCGTGAAGGCCGAAAGGTCGACGCCGCGCTTGGCGGCGAAGACCAGCACCTCGTCGGCCATGCGCATATCGACAATGCGGCGAATGCCGGCGGCGGCTTCGAGCACGCTCATGCCGAGAGGATCGGCGACGCGGGCCTTGATGGCCGCGCGCGAGGCCGCGACATCGAGCTTCTGCGAGCCGCCGAGAAAATAATCTGGATTGAGAAAGCCGCAGACGACATCGGCGTCGGTGACCGCGGGTTGATCGCCGCCGCGCCCGTAGCAGGCGGGGCCGGGATCGGCGCCGGCGCTTTGCGGACCCACCGTGAGAAAGCCCGCGCCGTCAACCGCCGCCAGCGAACCGCCGCCGGCGGAAATGGTGGTCATGTCGAGCGAGGGCACGTCGATTTGGCGACGCGCGATGACGCCTTCGGTGATTTCAAGCGGCACGCCGCCTTCGATGAAGGCGATATCCGCGCTCGTGCCGCCCATGTCGAGCGTGACGAGTCCGCGTTCGGCGTCGTTCTCGGCCAGCCAGGCGCTCGCCTGCGCGCCCGCCGCCGGGCCCGAGAACAGGGTATGCACGGTCTTGCCGCCGTTGATCGCGGCGACGAAGGGCATGACGCCGCCGTTGGACTGCATGAGAAAGCGCTGTTGCGTGACGACGCCAGCCTCGTCGAGCCCCTTGTTGAGATGGTCGATGTACCGCGCGAGCACGGGTTCGAGATAGGCGTTCAGCAAGGTCGTGGACATGCGCGGCCATTCGCGCAAGCGCGGCAGGACCTCGCTCGAGATCGAAACGCTGATTCCCGGCGCCTCGTCCTTGACGATGCGCCGCGTCTCTTCTTCATGGCCGGGATTCATGAACGAAAAGAGATAGCAAACGGCGATGGATTGCACGCCCGCGTCGCGCAATTCGCGCGCGGCGAGGCGCACGGCGTCCTTGTCGAGCGCCAGAAGCGCCTTGCCCGTGTAGTCGGAACGCTCGGGAATTTCGCGCGTCAGACTTTGCGGCGCAATGGGGGCCGGCTTGGCGTAGAAATAGTCGAAGAGGTTGCCGTCGCGCGCCTGCTGCTGAATTTCCTGCACGGCGCGAAAACCCTTCGTCACGAACAGGCCTACCTTGGGGCCGCGCATTTCGAGCAGCGCGTTTGTCGTGATGGTGGTGCCGTGCGCGAAAAATTCGATTTCATGGGGCTTCACGCCGCGCGCCGCGAATTTCGCCACGCCGTTGAGGACGCCCAGCGCCGGATTTTTCGGAGTGGATGAAACCTTTTCGACGAACAATTCGCCGGTCGCCACGTTCAGCAGAACCAGATCCGTATGCGTGCCGCCTACGTCGACGCCGAGCCTGTAACGCGAACCTGCCATGATTTTTCCCGCGAGTGTTTGATCGATCAAGCCAAAAGACCCGCGGCTCTGTAACCCGCGCGCGCGCCTTCGTGTAAAGGCACGCCCCCGAACTCGAGAACGCGCGCGCCTTGTCGCTTCAAGGGCGCCCAGAGGTCCGCCATACCTGTGAACAGGGGATTGAGCCGCGCGAGTTCGTCGGCGCCGCCGACGACGGCGCGCACGACAGATTCGACACTGGCGGCGGACTGGCGCTGGTGACACACAAGCACATTCGTCACCCCGGGTTGCGCGCGGTCCTCGCCCAGAGCGCGCAAGGCGCCCTGGCGCATGTTTGCCCGGCGATAAATCGTATTTTCGGCCATCACCTTTTCAAGATCGCCGGGCGCGTAGGGCAGAACCCGGTAATCGTATTTCGCGTCGAGCGCGCTCATGACGGGATTGGGAACGGGACATTGCAGTTGCGCGTCGATTTCGCCGCGCCCCACCGCTTCACCGCCGGCGGGAAAGTCGAGCCATTCCGGCGTGACGTCGTCGAAGCTGAAACCCAACGCGCCGAAAATCGACAGCGCGTGCTGCGCCGTCCCGCTGGTCGCCGGGCCCACGGCGACGCGCTTGCCGCGCAAATCCGCGACTGTTTTGACGTTGGAATCCGCGCGGACGATAAAATACATCGGGCCAAGATTCATCGGCGCCGCCATGCGCAGGCCGATCGGCGACGCGAACGGCTTCTCGCCGCGCAGGGCGCGGCCAATCCAGTTGGCGGCCATGAACCCGAAGTCGAGCTCGCCGGCGCCTATGCGTTGCGCGTTTTCAATGCTGGCGGACGGCGATTGCAAGATTTCAACGGGGCCGGGAACCCCTGCTTTCTCGAACACGGCCTTGAGCGCGAGTCCCTGCGCGAGAAATGTGCTGTTGGCTCCGGCGGTTCCTATCTTCATGGCGCTTCCCGATGCGGACATTTTGCGCCCGCGTTTGATATTGTGACTCTCTAGCATTGTCCGGCGCGGCTTGTCAGCATCGGCCAAGCGCGCGCCGATTGACATGCCTGGCGCGATCAACAAACATCGCGCGCCGCGTCAGGAGAGTTTCATGCCCGCCGATCCGCCGCCGAAGAAAGCCGCCGAAATCAAGGCGGAACTCGCCTATGCCGATCTGCGCGAATGGATCGAGGAGGCGCGCAAGCTCGGCGAGGTGCGCGAGGTCAAAGGCCTCAATTGGCAGGAAGAAATCGGCATGGCCAGCGAAGTCGTCCTGCACGACGAGAACGCGCCGGCCGTCATTTTTGAAGACGTGCCGGGAACGCTGCCGGGAAGCCGGCTGCTGGTGAATTTCTTCGGCGGCAAGAGGCAGCGCATGACGCTGGGTTTTCCAACCGACCTCACCAAGATAGAACTAAGCGAGGCCTTTCGCACAAATTACATGGCCGATCTGAAACGCATCGAGCCGCGCTACGTGAACGACGGCCCGGTGTTCGAAAACATCATAAAAGGGGACGATGTCGACATTGGCGTTTTCCCGACGCCCAAATGGCACGAGGACGACGGAGGCCGCTACATCGGCACCGGCAGTTTCAACGTGACGCGCGATCCCGACGAGGGCTGGATCAATTGCGGCACGTACCGCGTGATGATTCACGACAGGCAAACCGTCGGCTTTTACATTTCGCCGGGCAAGCACGGACGCATTCAGCGCGACAAATACGAGGCGCGCAAGGAACCGATGCCGGTAGCCATCGTAGTGGGATGCGACCCCATGTCGTTTCTGATGTCGTCGAGCGAAATTCCCTACGGCGTGTGCGAATACGAAGTGATCGGCGGCATTC
>JANYDZ010000720.1 GCA_025363375.1 Hyphomicrobiales bacterium | reverse complement strand
CCGCGCGCGAAGCTTCGATCAGTTTGTCGATTTCGCGACGGCTTGCGCGACGGGAATACATCCAGCCCGCGCCGAACTCGGATTGGTCACAAACTCCGGCGGCATTGGCGTTTTGATGGCGGACGCGGCGGCCGAGTGCGGGCTCGAGTTGCCGACGCTGCCGCCGCAAGCGCAAGCCAAGATCCGCGCGCTGGCGCCTTTCGCCGCGCCAGGCAATCCCGCCGACACCGGCGCCGCCGGCATGAGCGATGTGCCGCTCAACATCAAGTTCGCCGATATCATGATCGAGGACGCCGACTGCCCGGCGGTGATCTTGTTCTTCGCGCATCTTGGCCTCGTGCCGCGCATGATGGAGCGGATCGGCGCGGAGCTTCTGGCGATGCGCGCGCGCAATCCCGGCCGCGTGCTGGCGATCGTCATCAACACCCCGCGCGAATGGCTGAACGCGCTGCACGATTCGGGCGTGCTGGTGTTTGAAGACCCGACGCGCGCGGTGGAGGCCGTCGCCATGCTGGCGCGCGTCGCGCGGCGGCGGCGGGAGACCGCGCTTGTCGACGCGCCGCTCGCGCCGCTCTCTTTGCCCCCGCCCGCGCGGGGCTTTGCCGGCGAACAGGCCGCGCGGCGCGTTGTGGCGGAACTGGGCGTTCGCGCGGCGGAAAGCGCGCTGGCGCGCACCGCCGAGGAAGCCGCGCGCGCCGCGGCGACATTCGGCGGGCGCGTCGCGCTCAAAATCGCCTCGCCCGATATCGCGCACAAATCCGAGGTCGGCGGCGTCGCGCTGGGCCTGTCCGGCGCGGACGAGGCGCGGGCGGCTTTCGCGCGCCTTCTCGACAATGCGGCGCGCCGCGCGCCCGACGCGCGCATCGAAGGCGTGCTGATCTCGCCGATGATCGAAGGCGGCGTCGAATGTATCGCGGGCGTGACACGCGATCCCACCTTCGGGCCGATGGTGATGTTCGGCATGGGCGGCATTTTCGTTGAAATCTACAAGGACAACGTATTGCGGCAGGCGCCGTTCGGCGTCGGGACGGCGCGCGAAATGATTCTCGCCGTAAAGGGTTTTCCCCTGCTTGACGGGGCGCGCGGCCGCGCGAAGATGGATGTCGAGGCGTTGGCGCGGGCGCTGTCGCGTCTGTCGGCTTACGCGCATCATTACCGCGATGCGTTCGAGAGTCTTGAAATCAATCCGCTGATTATTTTGCCGCGGGGGGAGGGCGTCGTCGCCGTTGACGCGCTGATGCTGCCGCGAGGGAGTGAAACATGAGCGAAGACCAATCGATGATCCGCGACAACGCGGCGCGGTTCGCCGAACAGCATAAAGCGCTTGGCATGCTGGGACGCGCCGCCGCCGCCGACCGCCACGCATGGCGCAAGGCTCTGGAAGAGGGCGGATGGCTTGGCCTGCTGGCCGGGGAAAAAGCGGGCGGCTCGGCGCTTTCCAGCTACGATCTCTGCCTTGTGGCGGAGGAATTCGGCCGCAAATTGTTGCCGCCCTATGCGCCAATCGCGGCGGCGAGCGGCGTTGCCGGCGCACGCGCGCTCGCGGACGGCGCGATTGTTTTGCCGGCGTTGCAGAGCGAGGGGCGCACGCCCTCGCCGGGGCATGGCGGCGGAGCGACGACGCAGGCGGACGGTTCGATTATTCTGGACGGCGTGAAATTCGCCGTGCCCGATGGACATCTGGCGACGGGGTTCATCGTCGATGCGCGCAATGGCGAGGGCGTGGTGTTGGCCTATGTGCCGCGCGACGCGGCGGGCGTGTCGCTGCTCGCGCAGGAGGCCATCGACGGCGTGACGCTTGCGCGGCTTGCATTCGCGCAAGTTAAAATCCCCGCGTCGGATGTGCTCGCCGCGGGCGCGGGCGCGGCAGCGCTGCTCGACCGCCTGCGATTTCCCCTGCAGCTCGGGCTCGCCGCCGAACTCGTGGGCTGCGCGGCGGAATTGCTCGACCGCACGCTCGATTATCTGCGCACGCGCCGCGCCTTTGGCCGCAGCCTCGGCGCGTTTCAGGCGTTGCAGCACCGCGCCGTCGACGCCTATGGCGAGGTTGAACTTGCGCGCGCGCTGGTGATGGAAGCCGCGCGCGTCGCGGACCATGCAAAGCCGGGCACGTTGGAACTGATCGCCGCCGCGCGCGCGAAAGCCGGCGATGTCGCGTTGCGCACGGGCAAATGGGCGGTGCAGATGCACGGCGCCATGGGGTTCACGGATGAATGCGACATCGGCCTGTTTCTGAAGCGCGTGGTGACGTTGTCGCGCGTCTACCGCGCGCCCGAAGCGCACCGCAAGCGCTTCGCCGACGCCAGTTGGGCCGCGAACGCGGTCAATTTGCGGGAATTGTTTCGTTCAGAATCCGAGGACGACAGGCAATTCCGCCGCGAGGTGCGCGAATTTCTCGATGCGAATCTGCCGGCGCGTTTGCGCGATCTGCCGACGCGGCCAAGGGTCGAGGACGCGCATTGGTGGCATGCGCAACTCCACCGGCGCGGCTGGATCGCGCCGGCCTGGCCGAAGGAGCACGGCGGCATGGAGGCGAGCGCTTCGCAGCGGCTGATTCTGTTCGAGGAACTCGCGGCGAACGGCGCGCCGGAGCTTTCCGCGCAGGGCATTTATCATGTTGGCCCCATTATCATGCGCTTCGGCACGCCGCAGCAAAAAGCGAAGTTCCTGCCGGGCACGCTGTCCGGCGATCTGCATTGGTGCCAGGGGTACTCGGAGCCGAACTCCGGCAGCGATCTCGCGTCGTTGCGCACGGGCGCGCGGCTTGAGGGCGACAGGTTCGTCGTCAACGGCCAGAAAATATGGACCACCGGCGCGCATTTCGCCGACTGGATGTTCGCGCTCGTGCGCACCGATCCCGACGCCGCCGACCGGCGCGAGGGCATTTCAATGATTCTCATCGACATGAAATCGAAGGGCATCCGCGTGCGCCCCATCAAAACAATCGCCGGCGACGAGGAGTTCTGCGAGGTGTTTTTCGACGATGTCGAGGCGCCGGCCGAGAATGTTCTGGGCGGCCTCAACCAAGGCTGGAAACTGGCGAACGCCGTGCTCGAGACCGAGCGCATGATGAGTTCCTCGCCGCAAAAGGTCATCGTCATGCTCGACCGCGTGCGCCGCGTGGCCAGGGCGGGCGGCGCCAGCGAGGACCACGCGTTCCGCGACAGGTTGGCGCGCGCGGAAATCGACGCGCTCGCCTATTGCGCCGCGTTTTCGCAAGTGCTCGAGCGCGTGCGCGGCGGGCAGACGGCGGGGCCGCAGGCCTCCATCCTCAAGATTCTCATGGCGGATTACTTGCAGACGCTGGCCGACCTCATGCTGGAGGCGGCCGGCACGGATGGGGCGCTGGCGGACGCCATCGACGCGGACGGCCGCATGATTCCCGTCGCGCTTTCGTTCTTGCAAGCGCGGCGCGCCTCGATCTATGGAGGGACTTCGGAAATTCAACGCAACATCATCGCGCGCCGCGTGCTTGATCTTGGCAATGAACTCAAGAGAT
>JANYDZ010000641.1 GCA_025363375.1 Hyphomicrobiales bacterium | reverse complement strand
GACGAGGGCGACTGGCTGACGGTCACCGACAATGGCCGCGGCATGCCGGTCGAGCCGCATCCCAAGTTTCCGAAGAAATCCACGGTCGAGGTCATCATGACCGTGCTGCACGCCGGTGGAAAGTTCGACTCCGGCGCCTACCAGACCTCGGGCGGATTGCATGGCGTCGGCGTCTCCGTCGTCAACGCGCTCTCCGAACGGCTGGAGGTCGAAGTCGCGCGCGGCCAGATATTGTACCGGCAGGCTTTCGAGCGCGGCGATCCCGTGACGAAGCTTGAAACCGTGGGCAAGGCGCCCAACCGGCGCGGCACGAAGGTGCGCTTCAAGCCCGACGCGACGATTTTCGCCAAGGGTGCGCATTTTCGACCCGCGCGGCTGTTCCGCATGGCGCGATCGAAGGCCTATCTGTTTGGCGGTGTTGAAATCCGCTGGCATTGCGCGCTGTCGCTGCTGGAGCCGGAATCGCCGATTCCGGCGGAAGCCGTGTTCCGCTTCCCAGGCGGCTTAAAAGACTATCTGGCGCAGGACATCGAGGGCAAGGAGCCCGTTGTCGATCTCGCCTTCACCGGCAAAGTGGAAAAGCAGGGCGGGCACGGCTCCGTCGAATGGGCGGTGACATGGCTCGCGGATGACGACGGCTTTGTACATTCCTATTGCAACACAATCCCGACACCCGACGGCGGCACGCATGAATCGGGCTTGCGCATCGCATTGTTGCGAGCTCTGAAAGATCACGCCGAGCGGATCAATCAGAGCAAGCGCGCGGCGGTGCTAACGACCGACGATGTCATGAACGGCTGCGCGGCGCTTATCGCCGTGTTCATCCGGGAGCCGGAATTTCAAGGCCAGAACAAGGGCCGCCTGATGTCGGCGGAGGCCTCGCGCATCGTCGATCAGACCGTGCGCGACGCCTTCGACCATTGGCTCGTCGCCTCGCCCTCGCAAGCCCTCAAGCTGCTGGACTGGACGATTGAACGCGCCGACGAACGCCTGCGTCGCCGCGCTGAAAAAGACGTGGCGCGCAAGACGGCGGTGCGCAAATTACGCCTGCCCGGAAAGCTCGCAGATTGCTCGAATAACTCTGCGCAAGGGTCTGAAATATTTATCGTTGAGGGCGATTCCGCCGGTGGCTCCGCGAAACAGGCGCGCGACCGCGCCAATCAGGCGATCCTGCCCTTGCGCGGCAAAATTTTGAACGTCGCCAACGCCACGCGGGACAAACTGGCCGGCAATCAGCAGTTGGCCGATCTCGTGCAAGCGTTGGGCTGCGGCACGGGCGCGCATTACCGCGAGGATGATCTGCGCTACGACAAGATCATTATCATGACCGACGCCGACGTGGACGGCGCGCATATCGCCTCGTTGCTGATCACCTTCTTCTATCGGCAGATGCCAAAGCTCATCGACGGGGGCCATCTCTTTTTGGCGATTCCGCCGCTCTATAAACTGACACAGGGGACGAAAATCGCCTATGCCCGCGACGACGTTCACAGGGAGGAACTGACCCGCACTGTCCTGACAGGCAAGGGCAAGATCGAGGTGAACCGCTTCAAGGGCCTTGGCGAAATGATGCCGGCGCAATTGAAAGAAACGACGATGGACCCGAAGAAGCGGATTCTTCTGCGCGTCACCATCAAGGACGAAGACCGCGAGGAGACCGCCGATTCCGTCGAGCGGCTGATGGGGGCCAAGCCCGAGGCGCGGTTCGCCTTCATTCAGGAACGCGCCGAGTTCGCGGCGGAGAAGTCGCTGGTGGATATTTGAGTCCGACGTGGTAATCTGTCTCCCGCGCAAGGTCGCGTGAACCGTGTCCAATTGTTGGGCCAGCCCATGAAGCTCAGGTCAGTCCTCGCCGCCGCCTTCGCATGCCTCGCCGCATCGGCGCAGGCATTTACCGAGAGCAATGCGTCCCTGCCGACGTTCGCCGCCAATCCGCAGTTCGCGGACCCGGCGGCTGCGCCCTGGAGCAGCTTTAATGCAGGAACAGCCCCCTTCGCCTTCGGTCAAAAAGGCTTGGCGGGTCTGCCGGGCGCGCAGACCTACAGTTTCATTCAACCTCTCGGCAAAAGCGTCACGCTGGGCGTACAGACCACTTCAGGTTACGCGCCCTCGGCGTTCACGCGGGGGCCGACGTTTGGCCAGGACTTCAACGCGACGAACTTTCAGTTCAACTACAACATGGGCCGGTTGACTCCATTTCTGACCGGAAGCGTCGCCTCGACGCGATCCAATCTGCCAGGCGGCATGAACTTTGGCCTGCCCGCCTTTTCCACACCCGAAAACAAAAACGCGGTTAGCGTCGGCGCCGGCTTCAATTATGCGGTGACCGACAAATTCTCGTTTGGCGTCGCGGTCTCCGCGGGGTCCGCGCAGGGGTTTCGATAGATTCCTTCAGAAGAACAGGCTGATGGCTGCATGATTTCCAGACTCATTTTTGCCTTTATCGCCGCCTTGTGCGCCCAGCCGTCCGCCAGAGCCCAGTCCCCGGACGCTCTCTACGAGGCTGCAAGGCGCGAGGGCCTCGTCAACTGGTATTCCGTGATCCTCGGCAACGAAGCCGCCCTTCCCTTGGCCCGTGCCTTTGAAGCCCGCTACTCCGGGATCAAGGTCGATCATCAGCGGCGCAATACAATGGTCAACGCGCGCAAGATTGTCGACGAGGCGAAGGCAGGCGCCATTCAGGCCGATGTTTTCGATGGTTCGACAACGGTCGTGCCGATTCTCGAAGCCGGGCTTGTCGATCCCTATATCCCGCCTTCCGCCGGCGCCATTCCGGAAAAATACCGCGATCCCCAGGGGCGCTGGTCCGCGGTGCTGCTGGAGTTCCTGACCGTCGCCTACAACGCCGATATGATCGCGCCCGGCGAGGCGCCGAAAAACCGCGACGACCTGCTCGATCCCAAATGGCGCGACAAAATGATCTGGAGCGCGACTCCCGGCTTTACCGGCGGCGGCGGTTATGTCGCCAACACGCTGATGGACATGGGCGAAGAGGCGGGCATGGCCTTCCTCGCCAAACTCAAAACGCAGAACATCACCCCCTTCAATGGCGATGGACATGCCGTCATCGGCGAGATCGCGGCGAAAAAGTTTCCTTTGGGACTGCAAATCTTCAATCACCATACTTTTATCGAGCGCGGCCTCGGGCACAATATTCAATGGGTGAAGATGGAACCCATCCTCAGCTTTTCCAACAATATGGGTATTGTGAAGGGAGCGCCGCACCCCAATGCAGCCCGGTTGTTTGTGAATTTCGCTCTCTCGCCCGAGGGACAGGCCATCATCCGGGATGGGCGCCATATTCCCGCCAGCGACAAGGTTGAAGCGCTGGAGCCATCCCTGAAAACGGGCTTCCGCGTCAATTACGTCAGCCCGATCATGGCGGCGCAGAAAATGGCGGGCTGGCAGGCGGCCTATTCCCGGATATTTGCGCCGTAGCATCAGCCAGGGCTGCGGAATTCTTTCTTCGCGTGAACCTCCTGTTTACCAGACCGGCGCATCCTTGCGGCAGTTGAAAGGTGCCGAACCCATGTCAATTCTGCAAAATTTTCTGCGAGATCAGCGCGGCGATTCCATGCAGAACATCGCTTTTGCAGCTGGCGCGATCGCGCTCGCAAGCCTGGCGGGCGCGCATTTGCTCGACAAATCCGTGCAAACCGGCGCCTTGCAACAAATGGCCGGCCTCAAAGGCGTGCCCGCCAGCGAGTTTTCGCGCGCCATGGCGAATATTCCCCGGCCAAGCGAAGGAAGCCGCGAATCACTGCGCCAGGTGACCGTCGATTACACGCCGACAGGATCAATCCCCGCCAACCTCGCCCAGCCGATGGTTCTTGATCCCTGCACGGGCATGCGAAAATAGACTGAATTCAGCCGCTTCTTAACCCTTGCGCGTAATTATTTGGTTTTTGCGCGGCGATTTTCGCAATTCCATTGACTTTGGCGCGATTAAGACTATGTGTCGCGTGACGAAGGTGAGGCCCACGCGTGCCCCTTCGCCAGATAGCGCCGCAAACCGTGTGGCGAGATTACTCCCACAGACGCGTGAAGGCGACGGTCCGGCGCAATGCCCACCACGCCAGGAAACCCAAGAAGCAATGACATTTCAGGAAACTGGACTAAGCGAAAAAGTCCTCGCAGCCGTTACAGCCGCCGGCTACACCATCCCCACTCCCATCCAGGCCCAGGCCATCCCCTACGCGCTCGCGGGCCGTGACGTCCTCGGCATCGCCCAGACCGGCACCGGCAAGACGGCGGCATTTACATTGCCCATGCTGTCTCGCCTCGAACAGGGGCGCGCCCGCGCCCGCGTTCCCCGCACGCTCATTCTTGAACCGACGCGCGAACTCGCCGCCCAGGTTGAAGAAAGTTTCATCAAATACGGCGTCAATCACAAGTTGAACGTGGCTCTGCTCATCGGCGGCGTTTCGTTCGGCGATCAGGAACAGAAGATCATGCGCGGCGCCGACGTGCTGATCGCCACGCCGGGCCGTTTGCTCGATTTCTTCGAGCGCGGAAAGCTGCTGCTTTCGGGCATCGAAATCCTGGTTATCGACGAAGCCGACCGCATGCTCGACATGGGCTTTATTCCCGACATCGAGAAAATCTGCAAAATGGTGCCCTTTACCCGCCAGACCCTGTTTTTCTCGGCGACCATGCCGCCGGAAATCATCCGGCTGACGGAACAATTCCTCAGCAATCCCGTGCGCGTCGAAGTGGCGCGCGCCGCCTCCACCGCAACGACGATCACACAGGGGCTGATCGCAACAGGCGGCGGCTGGGCCAAGCGTGAAACGCTGCGCAAAGTCATCCGCGAAGCCGTCGAAGCCGAGAATTTCAAGAACGCCATTATTTTTTGCAACCGCAAGATCGAAGTGGCGACCCTCTACAAATCCCTGCGCAAGCACGAATTCAAGGTGGGCGAGCTGCATGGCGACATGGACCAGCCGGCCCGCATGGCCTCGCTCGAAGCTTTCAAGAATGGTTCCGTTGATCTCATCGTGTGTTCAGATGTCGCCGCGCGCGGCCTCGACATTCCCGATGTCAGCCATGTCTTCAACTTCGATATGCCGCACCACAGCGAAGACTATGTGCACCGCATCGGCCGCACCGGCCGCGCCGGCAAGAGCGGCATCGCCCTTTCGCTCGTCACCCATGACGACCAAAAGTATATCGCCGACATTGAAAAATTGATCGAACGCAAGATCGAATGGATCGGGCCGACGCTCGAGGAACTCGGCGAACAGCCGCGCGAGGAACGGATGAGTCGCGGGCGCGGATCGCGCGAACGCGCGCCGCGCGGCAGAGGCGGTCACGACCGCAGCCGCGAGTCGGCGGCGCGCGCCGAGAAA
>JANYDZ010000624.1 GCA_025363375.1 Hyphomicrobiales bacterium | reverse complement strand
GGCGCCGGCTTCTTCGGCGGCGACGGGTTCATCCTGCAAAAGGTGACGGGCCCCGGCGTGGTCTGGCTCGACCTCTCCGGCGAGTTGATCGAACGGGATCTCGCGCCGGGCGAGCGGTTGCTGGTGCACGCCGGCCACGTCGGCGTGTTCGAGCCGAGCGTGTCGTTCGACATCCAGCGCGTGCAGGGTTTCAAGAACATGCTGTTCGGCGGCGAAGGGCTGTTCCTGGCCTCGCTGACGGGGCCGGGCCATGTCTGGCTGCAAAGCATGCCGATCCTCAATCTGGCGGAAGAAATTGCGCGCTATCTCCCCGGCGGAGGCGACAGCGGCTCCAATTCCACCGTCGGCGGCGTCGCCGTCGGCTCGGCGCTCGGCGTGGCGGGCGGCTTGCTGGGCGGGCTGTTCGGCGGCGGGAGCAACGACAAGACGTAAGCGGAAACGCGGGGAAGCGCCAATGCGGGCGTGGATGAGTTGTCGGTGCGGACAGGTGCGCGGACAGGTTGGTCCGGTCGAAGCGCGGCTCGCAAATCGTGTGACGTGCTACTGCGACGATTGCCAGGCCTTCGCCCATTACCTCGGCCACGCCGATTTGCTCGATGCGCGCGGCGGCTCCGACATCATCCAGATCCCACCCGCCACGCTTGCTTTTACTCAGGGGCTGGACAAGATCGGCGCCGTTCGGCTGAGCGCAAAAGGGCTCTATCGCTGGCGCGCCTGTTGCTGCAACACGCCGATCGGCAACACGGTCACCCCGACAATTCCCTTTGTCGGCCTGCTGGCTTCCACGTTCCGCTGCGAGGGACAGGACCCCGACGCCCTGTTTGGAAGACCGCGCGGCGCGATCATGGGCCAATTCGCGATCGGTGGGCCGCCGCCGGGATCGAAGGGAATTCGCCCCTGGCTGATGGCGAGTACGATCGCGAAGGTTTTGAGCTGGCGGCTCGCGGGCCGCGCTTGGCCTCACCCCTTCTTCGATCGCACGACGGGAAGTCCGGCCTATCCCGTAACGATCCTTTCCACAGAAGAACGCGCGGGGCTGCGAGCAATCGTCGATCGCTGACGACCGCCCTTCGCTTGAAGTCTCGCGCGCGGCATGGGAAACAGCGTTCCCATGCGCGTCACGTTGATCGACAATTACGACAGTTTCACGTTCAATCTCGTCCACTATCTGGGCGAATTGGGCGCTGACGTGCGCGTTTGGCGCAACGACGCGCGCTCGGTCGAGGCGACGCTCGCCGACGAGGCCGACGCCATCGTGCTGTCGCCCGGCCCCTGCACGCCCAATGAAGCGGGCATCTGCCTCGATCTGGTGCGCGCGGCGGCGGAGACGACGCCGATTCTGGGCGTGTGCCTGGGCCATCAGACGATCGGACAGGTGTTCGGCGGCCATGTGATTCGCGCGCCCTCGCCAATGCACGGCAAGGTCTCGACCGTGACCCATAGCGGCAAAAAACTGTTTCGCGGCGTCAACGGGCCGTTTCAGGCGACGCGCTATCACAGCCTCGTCGTCGAGCGGGCAACGGCGCCGGACGACCTCGAAGTGACGGCGGAGGCGGATGGGCTCATCATGGCGATGTCGCATCGCCGGCTCAACGTCCACGGCGTGCAGTTTCATCCCGAGAGCATTTTGTCCGAACATGGACATCTCATCCTCAAAAATTTTCTCGATCTGGCCAGGATCTGGAACGACGCGCGGCGCAAGAGCGCCGGGGAGCCCTGAATGGAAGCCTTCAAACCCATGCTCGCGAAGGTCGCGACCGGGGCGAGCCTGACGCGCGCCGAGGCCGAGCGCGCCTTCGAGCACATGTTTTCAGGCGAAGTGACGCCGACGCAGATGGGCGGATTTCTCATGGCGCTGCGCGTGCGCGGCGAGACCGTCGAGGAAATCACCGGCGCCGTCACCGCGATGCGCGCGAAAATGCTGGTGGTGAAAGCGCCCGCCGACGCCGTTGATATCGTGGGCACCGGCGGCGATGGTTCGGGCTCCTACAATGTCTCGACCCTGGCTGCGTTGATCACGGCGGCCTGCGGGGTTCCCGTGGCCAAGCACGGCAACCGCGCGCTGTCGTCGAAGTCGGGCGCGAGCGATGTGCTGGCCGCGCTCGGCGTGAACATCGGCATCGCGGCTTCGCAGGTGGAAGCCTGCATTCGCGAGGCCGGCATCGGCTTCATGATGGCGCCGACGCATCACGCGGCGACGCGCCATGTGGGACCTGTGCGCGTGGAGCTTGGGACGCGCACAATCTTCAACATCCTGGGGCCGCTGTCGAACCCCGCCAACGTCAGGCGCCAACTCGTCGGCGCGTTTTCCCGCGCGTTGCTCGAGCCGATGGCGCAGGTGCTGAACAACCTTGGTTCGCAGCGCGTCTGGCTCGTGCACGGCGCCGATGGCCTCGACGAAATGACGACGACGGGCCCCACCTATGTCGCCGCGCTCGAACACAACAAGGTGCGCAGCTTTGAAGTCACGCCCGAGGAGGCCGGACTTGCGCGCGCCAATCCCGAGGATCTGCGCGGCGGCGATCCCGCCCACAACGCGGCGGCGTTAACGGCGGCGCTCGACGGAATGAAATCGCCCTATCGCGACATTGCCGTGTATAATGCCGCGGCGGCGCTGATCGTCGCGGGCAAGGCGAGCGGCCTCAAGGAAGGCGCGGCGCTCGCGGCGCAGGCGCTGGACAGCGGCCAGGCAAGGGCCACTTTGGCAAAGCTCGTCGATGTTTCAAAAAGGGGCTGATGGCATGGCCGACATTCTGGAGAAAATCGAGCGCTACAAGCGCATCGAGATTTCCGAAGCCAAGGTGCGCATGCCCATGCACGCGCTGGAACGGCAGATTCAGGAACGCGCGCCGCCGCGCGGATTTGTGCACGCCATCGAGGACAAGCTCGGCGCCAATCAATTCGCGCTGATCGCCGAGATCAAGAAGGCGAGCCCGTCAAAAGGGCTGATTCGCCCTGATTTCAATCCGCCCGCCCTTGCGGCCGCCTATGCGAAAGGCGGAGCGGCGTGCCTCTCCGTCCTCACCGACGCGCCTTCGTTTCAGGGCAAGCCGGAATATCTCGCCGCGGCCCATGACGCCTGCGCCCTGCCCGTCCTGCGCAAGGACTTCATGTTCGACCCCTATCAGGTCTATGAAGCGCGCGCCTGGGGCGCCGACGCCATTCTCGTGATCATGGCCGCGATCGACGACGAGACCGCGAGCGCGCTCAACAAGGCCGCGCACGATTTGAAAATGGACGTGCTGGTCGAGGTGCACAACGAGGCTGAACTGAAACGCGGCCTGCGTCTGGAGACGCGCCTGATCGGCGTCAACAACCGCGATCTCCACACGTTCGAGACCTCGCTCGAAGTCAGCGAAAAACTGATCAAGCTGGCGCCGAAGAACCGCATCATTGTTTCGGAGAGCGGCATCGGCGGGCGCGAGGACATGCTGCGCCTCGCCCGCGCCAACATCTTCACCTATCTCATCGGCGAGAGCCTGATGCGCCACGAGGACGTGCGCGGGGCGACCCATGAATTGCTGCACGGCGTGCCGCGCGCGCGCAAATCGTTGCAGCAGGCGCCGGCGGGACAGGCCTGATGAGCGGCCTCACGCATCTCTCGGCCAGCGGCGAAGCCAGCATGGTCGATGTCTCGACGAAGGACGTGACCGAGCGCGTGGCGCTGGCCCAAGGCCGCGTCTTGATGCGGAAAGAGACGCTCGCGCTGATCGTCTCGGGCGACGCGAAGAAGGGCGACGTGCTCGGCACGGCGCGGCTCGCGGGGATCATGGCGGCGAAACGCACGTCTGAATTGATCCCGCTGTGTCATCCGCTGATGCTGTCGAAGGTTTCGGTCGATCTGACGATCGACAGGAAGCTGCCGGGCGTGCGCGTCACCGCCATGGCGAAGGTCGCGGGTCGGACGGGCGTCGAGATGGAGGCGCTCACCGCCGTGTCGGTGGCCTGCCTGACGATCTACGACATGGTGAAGGCCGTGGACCGCTTCATGACCATCGAGGGGATAGGGATGGTGGAGAAGAGCGGCGGGAAGAGCGGGAACTGGAAGCGCGAGGGGCGAGAGTGACGCAAGGCTGCTTCAATCACCCGGGCGATCGACATCGGTGAAAGGCCGCGCCAGCCGCGCAAATCCACCGCCGCGGGCGACCAAAACCGCCGTTTACCCCAATGATCTAACCGGTGCGTTTCTTTGGCGCGCCCAAGGGGAATCGAACCCCTGTTTTCGCCGTGAAAGGGCGACGTCCTGGACCGCTAGACGATGGGCGCGGCGGCGCGGCAATGAGCGCGCCGGGGTTCTATAGAGGCGCGCCCGCGCCGGCGCAAGCGTAAGGCGACATGTAATACCAGGGGCGCTTTATACCAAGGCCGCAGCGGATAGACCTGCCGTCGATCCGTCGCGTTCCGCGCGTCAGCCGAACCTTGCTAAAGGACCGCGCGCGTTCGCGCCCGCCAAAGGCCATGAGTCAAGGCTCACGCCCTTAGGCGCAAGCGCCGAACGCTGCGGGAGATCATTGCGATTCGCGTTTTTCCCGCGGCTTGCCGCTTTCGTCCGGGCTTTTGGCGGGGCTTGCGGAGGGCGCCGCATTCTCGGGCGCGGCAGCGGCGTCCGTCGGGGCCGCAGTCGCGATTTTGGGGGCGGTCTTGACCGCGCCCTTGGGCGGGGCGGGATCCGGCAACGCGTCCACGCCGCCGCGCAGCCTCACAATCTCGACAATGGCGGGCTTGCGCGCGGGCGCGGCGCCCTGCGCGCCGGGAACGATGGCGCGGACGCCGTTTGCAGAGACCGCCGGCGCGACGATTTCGCGAAACCCCGATTGGGCGGAAACCGCCCTTGTCGGCGCCGCCGGAGCGATTTCAGCCTTTGCGTCGGACAAGCCAAACAGGCTCATCGCCGCGAGGATCGACAGGTTCATCCTGATCATTCATTTAATTCCATAAAAAAGACTTTTCGGGAGTTTCGACCATTTGCGTTAAAAAAATTGCGTCAGCGCCGCGACCCTATCCCATGGACGAGCCTCGCCTCACGCAGATGGCTCCGGTCCTCCATCCGCTGCCGACGATCGGCGCGCAGCTTTTCAAGGTCGCCCCTGACCGCGTCGCTATTGCCCGCGGACCGGTCGGCCCGTAATTTCTCGTGGTCCTGACGCGATTGTTGACGATCAGAGGCTAGTTTCTCGCGCATCGGCGCAAGGACGGCGTGGACAGCGGCGCGGTCGGCGAGGGTTTGCACCTTGATCTCGCGGAACGAGGTCTGCGCGCCCTCCAGTTTCGCCCGATCCGCTCCGAGCGCTTCGCGACGACCCGCGGCGCGATCCTGTTGCAGCGCTTCCCGGGCGTCGTGGCGGGATTGCCGGGCGGCTTTCAGCCTGTCGCGGTCGGCGGCCAAATCCTGCGCGGCGGCGCCCGTCGCGCCCATCCACATCGCCGCAAGCACAAATGCAAATCTCATCGTCCCGGCCTCCGATTATCGACGGACGCACGATAGGACGGGAGCCCCCAACACCGTGTGAAAAAAAAGCTTCAAATGCAACGCATCCGACGGCCGTCAAACATGTTCAACGGCGACAATGCCCGGGATGGCCTTGAGCGCGCCGGCGATCTGCGGGGAGACGTGGAATTTCCCCGGCAGCCTCACCTCGACCTCGCTGCGATCCGAGCCGATCATCAGCACCAGCGAAACCTCCCCCTCGCCGCGCGCGTTCAGGCGCTGGGAGATGGAGTTGAGCGGGGCCTCGTCGCGGACGAATATCCGCAAGCCCTTCTGCACCTTGGCGGCGGCCGCCTCGAGCGGTTCGGCGGTGATGATGCGCGCGCGCACATCCTCGCCTTCCATATTCGCCTGCAGGGCGACGAGCACGGCGGACCCTTTTTCGAGGAGGTCGCGATATTGATTCAGGCCCTCCTGAAAGATGATCGCCTCGTACTGGCCCGAGGGATCGGACAAGGTGACGATGCCCATCTTCGATCCGGATTTGGTGCGCCGCTCCACGCGGTCAAGCACCGTCGCCGCAAGCCGCGCGCCGGACGCGCCCTGTTTCACCGAGCGGACAAAATCCGCCCACCGCTCGACGCGCATTTTCGCGAGCACGTGCTGATAATCGTCGAGCGGATGCCCTGACAAGAAGAACCCGACAGCGTCGAATTCGCGTTTCAGCCGCTCCGCCGCCGTCCAGTTCGCGGCGTCCGACGGTTTGAACCCCGAAGCCGTCTCCAACGCGCCAAACAGCGCCGCCTGCCCGCTGGCGCGGTCTTCCTGTGCGCGGTTGGCGAGGGCCAGGACGCTTTCGACCGCCGCGAAGGCGCGGGCGCGGTTGATCTCGAACTCGTCAAACCCGCCCGCCGCCGCCAGACTTTCCAGCACCTTCTTGTTGACCTCGCGCGGATTAAGCCGACGGGAGAAATCGCCAAAATCAGTGAATTTCCGGTCGCCGCGCAGCGCCGCCAGCGCCGCCGCCTGCCCCGTGCCGACCCCCTTCACCGCGGAGAGCGCGTATCGGATCGAAAGATTGTCCGCGCCCTCCCCATGCACTTCGAAATCAACGCCGGACTGGTTGATGGAAGGCGGATCGACGCGGATGCCCAGACGCTTCGCCTCGTTGCGGAAGTCCGCGAGCTTGTCGGTATTGCCTTTGTCGAGCGTCATCGACGCCGCCAGAAACTCAACGGGATAATTCGCCTTGAACCAGCCGGTTTGATAGGCGATCAGCGCATAGGCGGCGGCGTGGCTCTTGTTGAAGCCGTAGTCCGCGAATTTCGCCAGCAGATCGAAGATTTCGTCCGCCTTGGCTTTCTTCAGCCCGCGTTCCAGCGCGCCTTTGACAAAGCGTTCGCGCTGATCGTCCATTTCCTGCTTGATCTTTTTGCCCATGGCGCGGCGCAGCATGTCGGCCTCGCCGAGCGAATAGCCCGAGAGCACCTGCGCGATCTGCATCACCTGTTCCTGATAGATGATGACGCCGAAAGTCTCCTTCAAAATTGGCTCGATCAGCGGGTGAATATAATCGGGTTCTTCCTCGCCGAGCTTGCGCGCGCAATAGGTCGGGATATTCGCCATGGGGCCGGGACGATAAAGGGCGACAAGCGCGATAATGTCCTCCAGCCTGTCGGCGCGCATTTCCGCCAGCGCCTTGCGCATGCCCGCGCTTTCCACCTGGAACACGCCGATGGTCTCGCCGCGCCCGAGCATTTCGTAGGTCTTTTTGTCGTCGAGCGGGATTTTCTCAATATCGATCTCGATGCCGCGCCGGCGCAGGAGCTTGACCGTGATGGCCAGCGTCGTGAGGGTCTTCAGACCCAGAAAGTCGAATTTCACGAGGCCCGCCGGCTCCACCCATTTCATGTTGAACTGGGTCGCGGGCATGTCCGATTTGGGGTCGCGATAGAGCGGCACAAGCTCGTGCAGGGGGCGGTCGCCGATGACGACGCCGGCGGCATGGGTCGAGGCGTTGGAATAGAGCCCTTCCAGCGTGCCGGCGATGCCGAGCATGGCCTTGACCCGCTCGTCGGCTTCGGAGGCCTCGCGCAGCCTCGGCTCGTTTTCCAGCGCCTGCGCAAGCGTGACCGGCGCCGCGGGATTCTGCGGGATGAGCTTGGCGAGCTTGTCCACCTGCCCGAGCGGCATTTCCAGCACGCGCCCGACATTGCGCATGACGCCGCGCGCCAGAAACGAACCGAAGGTGATGATTTGGGCGACACGGTCTCTGCCATAGCGTTCCCGCACGTAGCGGATGACTTCGTCGCGCCGGTCCTGACAGAAATCAATGTCGAAATCGGGCATCGACACGCGCTCGGGATTGAGGAAACGCTCGAAGAGCAGGCCGAAACGAATGGGGTCGAGATCGGTGATGGTGAGCGACCACGCCACCAGCGAGCCCGCGCCCGAACCACGCCCCGGCCCCACGGGAATGCCCTGCGATTTCGCCCATTTGATGAAGTCGGACACGATCAGGAAGTAGCCCGGAAATTTCATGTTGGTGATAACGTCGAGTTCAAAATCGAGACGGGCGCGATAGTCGCTCTCGCCCTGCCCCGGCGCGACGCCGAGACTGGCGATGCGCCTGTCAAGGCCTGTGTGAGCCTGCGCGCGCAGTTCGGCCTCTTCATCCAGCGGCGACCCGTCAATCGAGGTGAAGCGCGGCAGGATCGGCTTGCGCGTGCGCGGGCGATAATGGCACCGCCGCGCTATTTCAACGGAATGCGCCGTCGCTTCGGGCAAATCCGCAAAGAGTTCAACCATTTCCGCGCGGGTCTTGAAGCGATGCTCCGGCGAGACGCGGCGGCGTTCGGCATCGCCGACAACGACGCCGTCGGCGATGCACAGCAGCGCATCGTGGGCCTCGTGGTCCGACCGCGCGGCAAAATAGGGTTCGTTCGTGGCGACGAGCGGCAGCGCCCGGTCATAGGCCAAATCGATCAATGCGGGCTCGATGGCCTTTTCGCTGTCGAGGCCGTGCCGCTGCAATTCGATGTAGAGGCGCTCGGGAAACAGCGTTTGCAGGCGCTCCAGGCGCGCCAGCGCGGCTTCCGGGCGGTTAAGGCGGAGCGCGCGGTCCAACGGGCCTGCGGGGCCACCCGTAAGCGCGATCAGGCCCTGGCAACCCGCCTCGAACCCCGCGATGCTCACGTGCGGCGTGTCGCCGTCGCGCATGTCCAGCCAGGCTTGCGAGGAGAGCCGCATCAGGTTCTCGTAGCCGCGCTCGTCCTGCGCCAGCAAGACCAGCGGCGCGCGGCCAAGGCCGGTAAAGTCGCCTTTGGCGCCGAGCGCCGCCGCATCCGCAAAATCGACGGTCAGCCCGATGCCAATGATGGGCTGGATGCCTTCCTTGGCGAGCTTTTCGGAGAATTCGAGCGCGCCAAAGAGGTTGTTGGTGTCGGTGATGGCGATCGCCGGCTGACGGTCGGCGACCGCGAATTTGGCGAGTTTGGCGATCGTCAACGCGCCTTCACGCAGGGAGAAGGACGTATGGACATGCAGGTGGATGAATCCCACCTCCTTGATCACGCGACTCACTGAACATCTCCGCTGTGCAAAAGCGGATGATCGGCGATTGCGGCGCGCGCGTCGAGCGCGGCGGCGCGGCCGTCAACAGTGGCGTGACCTCACATGCCGCCGGCGGCTTTCGCCACACAGGCGATCATGGTGAGAAAAGCTCCGAGCGAGGCGATTTCGGCGGCGTCTGCGAGGACGGCGCGGAACAGAGGCAGGGTACGCATCATAGAACACTCCCATAAAGTTCACTCTATGGTTCTTTTATGTTCTATTTATGTTCTGTAGTCAAGTCCTCAGGCGGCAATACGCAACTCCGCCTTCGCCGTCTGGAACGCCCACTCGATCCAGGGCATCAAAGCCGCGACATTCGAGGGCTCCACTGTCGCGCCGCACCAGATGCGCAGGCCGGGAGGCGCGTCCTTGTAGGCATTGGCGTCGACGGCTGCGCGTTCGCTCTCCAGCAGGCCAACGACGCGGAGCGCAAACTCAGCCCTGTCCCTCGGGCTCAGGGCGAGATAGGCGGGGTCGGTGTAGACAAGGCAGACGGAGGTCGGCGAACGGGTTTGCGGATCGCTTGCCAGAAAATCGATCCACGGGGTCTTGGCCACAAAGGCCTCGATCGCCGCGTAGGATTTCCGCGTGCGGGCGGCCATGGCCTTGGTGCCGCCGATGCTTTCGGCCCAGCGCAACGCGCCGAGGCAATCCTCGATGCACCACAACGAGGGCGTATTGATGACCTCCGTGTCGAAGAAACTCATATTCACCTTGCCCTTGCTGGCGAGGCGGTAAAGCTTGGGCACAGGCCATTTCGGTATCCAGGTCTCAAGCTGCCTGATGGCGCGCGGGCTCATGATGATGGTGCCGTGGCCGGGCTCGCTGCCGAGCACCTTTTGCCAGGAATAGGTCACGACATCGAGCTTTTCCCAAGGCAGATCCATCACGAACACCGCGGACGTCGCGTCGCAAATGACGAGCCCTTCGCGGTCATCGCTGATCCAGTCGGCGTTTTTCACGCGCACGCCGGAGGCGGTGCCATTCCACGTAAAAATGCAATCATGTCCGGGATTATATTGCGAGAGATCGGGAAGGTCGCCGTATTGCGGCACAAACCTGCGCGCGCCGGGGACCTTCAACTCCTCGATCGCATCGACGACCCAATCCAGGCCAAAGGCTTCCCAGCCAAAGAGGTCGACGGGGCGCGAGCCCAGCAGCGACCACATCGCCATCTCGACAGCGCCGGTGTCCGAGCCTGCGGTCATGCCGATCCGGTAGTCGTCGGGCAGCTTCAGCAGGGCGCGCGTGCGCTCGCTAAGTTCTCGAATTTTGGCGCGCGCTTCTTTCGAGCGATGCGAGCGGCCCATGCAGGAACGATCGAATTTAGCGGGGTCCCAGGTTGGGTATTTTGCCGTCGGACCACAGGAAAAACGGGGATCCAGGGGTTTGACCGACGGTTTTGGGAAGGACATGGGACCTCAGGACGTTTCGTGTGCGGACTGCCTAAGAGAATTGCACAGACTTGGCAATGTCACAAAAAAGCAGAATAAAGGTAACGAGGGGTTAAGGGCGCGCGCGACGCGTCGCCCCGCAAAGGCAGGTATTCCCTCTGCGCCCTCTGCGAAGGAGGCCTAGGCCTCCACTGGCGCCGCCAGCGAGAAAAACGCGTGCGTGACGTGCCAGGCGCGCCGCCGCCCCTTGCCCAGCATGGCCAGATGCGCCGAGCCCTTGAGCATGGCGAACTGCTTTTCCTTGTTGGGCAGTTTGGTGAAGAACTCGATCAGTTCCGCCTCCGTCGAATTGCCGTCATGCTCGGCCCTGATCAGCATGACCGGGCATTGCAGTTTTGTCGGATCGACCATGGGCATGTTGACGGCCATGTCGAGATAGGTGCCGCTTGGCGCGCTGTCGCCAAGCCTGGCTTCGTAGTCGGCGAGCGCGATCGCCACCGCTTGCTCGAAGGTCGAGGGATCGTCGCGCGAGAAAATGTTGAGAAAGCTCTGCCGGTTCATCGGGCGGTAGAACTCCTTGCGGTAGGTGTCCGCCGCGGCGCGCCGACGCATGATTTCCGGTGCGCCCTCGCCCGTCCATGTCAACGCGTCCAGAATGATTTTTTCCACGCGGTCCGGGTTTTTCATGGCGAACACGCCGAGACGGATGGCGCCTGACGATTGTCCGCGCATAAAAATCTTTTTGCGGCCTGTTTCGCGCTCAACGACGGGCAGCGCCGCCTCGAGATCGGCGACCCCCGACATGATGCCTGAATTGCTGCCGGTTTTGCGGCTGGAGAGGCCGTAGTTTTCATGGTCCATGGTCCAGACGTCGTAGCCAAGCCGGGCAAAGTGATCCATGGCGGAATAGTCGGGATGGCCGGGCACCTGAAGATCATAGCCGGCGCGGCCCGAGAACGACGAGCCGTGGACGAAGAAGAGCACGGGTTTGTCGGCCTTGCCGTCGTTGACGCGTTTGCGCCAGATATTGAGCTTTACCGCGCCCTTTTGCGCCCAATATTCGGTGCCGACGATATCGGGCGTCTGCGCGCCGGCCTGTTGCGACGTGGCGGCGGCAAGGGCCGCGGCGCCGGTTGCCTGCAACAGCATGCGGCGCGGAATGTTCGGGTTTGTCATGGCGTTCTCCCCAGTCTTGCGCCACGGCGCGGAAGCATATGTGCGCGCATTGTAGCACCGGCGGGCGGGCGCACAAACGCAATAGAACGAATTCGCGCTTGACGAGCTTCGCCGGGGCTATATTCAGGGCTGAACTTTCAATTTGCGGCGCGCCCGGACCCGCGCCGCGCGCCATTATCAGGAGGATGCAATGGGCTCATCGGAAAAGCGCGCGAAGATGTCGCTCGCGGGGCTCGCGGCCTTGGCGGGCCTTTGCCTGACGCCAGCCCTGGCGCGGGCTGAAACCGATCTGCATTTTTGCAACAAGACCGGCGCGGAAATCGAGATCGCCATCGCCTATCAGGACGCCAGGAGCGGCGACTGGACTTTGCGCGCCTGGATCAAGCGCAAGCCCGGCGAATGCAGCTCGGCCGGCCCGATCAAGACCGGCCTGTTCTATTATTACGCGCACAAAATCGGCAGCGACACGGTCTGGCCGAGCAAGGACAGCGTCGAGAAAAACTACTGCGTGCCAAACTCGGCCGTGAAGCGCGACATGAAAAGCAGCACCTGCGCGCCGGGCGACAACACCCATGGCTTTCGCGGCCGAGTGACGGAAACCGCGAAATACACGTTTAGTTTCAGCTGATCAGGGCCGCTTCACCGGCTGGATGCCGGGACGATAGGTCTTGTTGTCGAGAAATTCGCGCATACCGCGCTCGCGGGTTTTTTCCGGGTCGGAGCCGCGCAAGGCCATGGATTTCGCGCCCAGGTATTCCCACGCGGTCTCCATTGGCATGTCTTTCACCGCCTTCACCGCCTGCTTGGTGTAGGCGAGCACGGCTGGCCCCTTGGCGAGCAGCTCATGACAGAGTTTCAGCGTTTCCGCGCGCAGCCCGGACAGCGGCACGGCCAGGTTCGCCACCCCCATCCGCACGGCTTTTTTGCCGTCAAACGTGCGGCCCGTCATCGCGTAGAACAGCGCGTCGCGGGAATTGCAGAGGTCCGAAAAAACCTTGGAGATATTGCCGCCGGGAATGATGCCCCAATTGACTTCCGAGAGACCGAAGATCGCCTCTTCCGCCGCGATACAGATATCGCAGGCCGCGAGCGGCCCGAAGGCGCCGCCGTAGCAATAGCCGTTGACCATGGCGATGGTGGGCTTGCGGCTCCAGGTGAGCAGTTCAATCCAGCGCCGCCCCGCGGTGAGCGAGCGAAAGCGCAGGTTCGGATTGGCGTCGGTTTCACGGAAATATTCTTTCAGGTCCATGCCGGCGGACCATGAATTGCCGGCGCCGGTGAGGACGATCACCTTGCAATCCTCGTCCGTCTCAAGGTTCATCAAGGCTTCCTCCATTTCGAAATGGAGGGTCGGCGACATGGC